>CAZOGV010000046.1:0-16479 GCA_964579225.1 uncultured Akkermansia sp.
AGTTGTTCGTATTGGGTGATCTGGGGGGCGACGAACTTGATGAGGCGGTTAAGGGTGTTGACCGCGAGATCGGGGTCCTGCTTGTCGAGCACGAAGCCGGCGACGAGCACGGCGATGGCCATGAGCGGGCCGAGGCCGAGGAGCGTGGCAAAACTCAGGGAGGCGGCGCGGCTGGCGGATTTGGTTTCATCGAGTCCGGTGATCGTGATCGAGATGATGCGCAGCAGGGCATGCAGGCGACCGCGCGGAGAACGATCCTCCAGCGATTCCGCCGTCCAGATTTCGTGGATGTAGAGCCGGACGGTTTTGCGCCAGAGCGGTGTTCCTGGAATGGGCATGTGCGGGTGAGACTTTTATTCGCACTGGCCGGGCGCGGACGCGGGATTTGAGAACGATTCGGGGCGGAGACGGCTTAGCTGGTTAACATGTGTTGAGCTAGGCCGAGCGCGCCAAAGAGGCCGATGGACCCAAACAGGATGACGCCGGGCATGTTGATGAGAATGGTGCAAAAGTAGAGGCCTACGGCGGACGCGGCAGAGAAGAGCAGCAGCGTGGTCTGGTCGTTGTAGTAAAAGAGTGAGCCGGCGAAACCGAGGCCAAGCATGGCCGCGAAGCGGATGAGCGGATAGGTGGTCACCGCGCCGAGGCCGATGCAAACGGCGAGGACGAGGTTGAAGACGCCGAGGATGACGAGCGGATTGGCCAGCATGCCGTTGAAATCGAGCGCGAAAAGGAGATCAATTTGGGGCAGCATGTAGGCTGCCGCGTTGAGGATGAGGATGCCGAGGCAGGCGTAGCTTCCGATGGAGGCGGCGCGGGATTGGAGGATGGCGGGGTCGGCCTTGTCCTTGGTGTCGGCGGTGCGGCCTTCGGCGGCGAGGAGCATGTCGTCCACCGTGATGGCTTGGTCGTTCTCGCCGACGGTGTTGAGGTTTCTGACCTCGGCGGCGGACTTGGGCTTTATGCGCAGAATTTTTTTGGTCGGGAAAAGCGCTTCCATGAGGGCCATGTTGCCGCTGATGGGGGTCCAGGCCTCGGTGGCCGCGTCGTAGTAATAGGTGTCGGGATCGGCCTGGCCGTTCTCCGCGAGGGAGACCAGTTGCTCCATGTTAAAGGGACCGCGGGCTTCGGTCTCGGATGCTTTGCGGATATAATATTCCTGCGTGGTGGACATCGGCGGAAAGGCTAGGAGGGGATGTGAATAAAAGTCGAACGGCTAAATCAGCCTGGTGCGAGCGGGCGGGGTCACATGCGGGCGAGGGTGCGAAGGCCGAGAAGTTGCAGACCGGTTTCAAGCACAAGGAGGGTGCGGGCGCAGAGGCGCAGACGGCGGGCTCGCACGGCGGCGTCCTCGACCGCGACCTTGTCGGCGGCGTAAAAAGCGCTGAAGGCACCGGCCAACTCGTAGAGGTATAGACAGAGGAAGTGGGGCCGCAGGGTGGAGACGGCGAGGGTCTGGGCGTCGGCGAATTGCACGAGCTTTCGCGCGAGGGCTAATTCGGCGGCGGTTTCGAGCGGGGATGCGCCGGCTTCGGCGGCGGGGTCGCCGGGGCGGGCGTCGAGCTTGCGGAAAATGGAGTGAACGCGCGACACGGCGTAGAGCAGGTAGGCGGCGGTGTTTCCTTCGAGGGAGATCATTTTATCCCACGAGAAGGTGTAGTCGCTGGAGCGGTTTTGGCTGAGGTCGGCGTATTGCACGGAGCCCACGCCGACGATCTCGGCGATGGCGATGCGCTCGGCCTCGGGCAGGTCGCCGGATTTTTCGTCCACGAGGCGGCGGGCGCGGTCGGTGGCTTCCTGGAGGAGATCCTTGAGCTTGATGTTTTCGCCGCTGCGGGTTTTGAGCGGACGGCCGTCCTCGCCGAGCACGGTGCCGAAGCCGAGGTGTTCGAGGCGGAGGAGGGGACGACTCGTTTTTTCGAACCATTTTTGCGCGGTGAGAAACAGTTGCTCGAAGTGGTCGCCCTGGCGCTTGTCCACGACGTAGAGGGCGGTGTCGGCCTTAAACTGTTCGGCGCGGTAGAGGATGGTGGCGAGGTCGGTGGAGGCGTAGTTGGCGGCGCCGTCGGTCTTGCGAATGATGAAGGGATTCGGGCGCTCGGCGTGGCGCGAGTAGCGCGGGTTTTCGTCGTGGAAAACCACCAGCGCGCCCTGGCTTTCCTCGGCCACGCCGCAGGCGAGCATCTCCTCGTAAACGCGAGGGACCTTGTCGTTATAAAAACTCTCGCCGAGCGTATGATCAAAGTGGATACCGAGCAGGTCGTAGATTTTCTGAAAGGCATCGACCGAGACCTCGCCGATGCGGCGCCAGATGGCGGTGTTTTCGGGGTCGCCGGACTGGAGTTTCACGAGTTCGGCGCGCGAGGCTTCAAGCACGGCTGGGTCGATGTCGGCGGTGTTGTTGCCGACCTTGTAGAGGCGCTCGAATTCCTCCAATGGCGTGACGGTGAGCGCGGCCTCGAGGGCGGCGCGGTCGGTGGCGAGGGCCTGTTTGTAGGCCCAGATGATTTTGCCGAAGGAGGTGCCCCAGTCGCCGATGTGGTTGTCGCGGATGACGCGCGCGCCGGCGAAGGCGGCGATGCGGGCCACGGCTTCGCCGATGACGGCGGAGCGCAGGTGCCCGACGTGCATTTGCTTCGCGGTGTTGGGCGAGGAGTAGTCCACGACCCAGGTCTGGCCGGCGAGCGTGGCGGAGGCGGCGGCGCGCAGGGAGGCGGCGTCGGCGTGGGCGGCGAGCCAGGCCTCGATGGCGGCGGGCTTGAGGGTGAAGTTGAGGAAACCGGGGCCGGCGATAACGACATCGGCGAGGGCGACGGTATCGGGCGGCAGGGCGGCGACGAGGGTCTGGGCGACGGCGCGGGGGTTTTGTTTGGTCTGTTTTGCGTAGGCGAGGACGCCGTTGGCTTGGAAGTCGCCGTGCTGGGCGGCGGCCACGCGCACATCGGGCGCGAAGAGGGCGAGATCGAAGCCCGCGGCGGTGGCGGCGGACTTGAGACCAGCGTCGATGGCGGCGGCGAGATGGAACGAAGCGGACATTTCGCCAATCAACCGCGCGGGGCTCGCGGCGCGCAAGCCCCGTTATAGTCTCGACGTTTGCACGAAATGTGCTGTGTTTAACTGTTTCCGGCCAGCCGGCCGCGTCCCTGACTTTCCAAACACACATGTCGAAACGTAACATCCCTCAACGCCGCTTCATCAAACCCTCTTTCACCGCCCTGATCGAGAAAAAGCGTGAAGGCCAAGAGTTTACACAAGAAGAAATTCGCTATATCATTGATAGCACCTTGGACGGAGAAATGCCCCAGCCCCAGTTGGCGGCCCTCCTCATGGCGATTTACTTCCAGCAAATGTCCGCCCAAGAGACGGCCATTCTGACCGAAGAGATGATGCTCTCGGGCGAGGTCATCGACCTTTCGCACATCGCCAAACCGAAGATCGACAAATATTCGACCGGTGGCGTGGGCGACAAAACCGCCCTCGTGCTCGTGCCTCTCGCGATGGCCAGCGGCGTCGTGGTGCCAATGATGTGCGGTCCCGAGCATGATTACGTGATCGGCACGCTTGAGAAGCTTTCCGCCGTCCCCGGCCTGAAGGTCAACCTGACCGTCGAGCAGTTCTCCAACCAGCTCGCCAAGATCAATGGCGCCATCTGCGCCCAGACCCCCGACCTCGCGCCCGCCGACGCCAAGTTCCTCGAACTGCGCAAGGAAACCGGCACCATTCCCAGCCTCCCGCTCATCACGGGCAGCGTGCTCTCCAAGAAGCTCGCCGAGGGCAGCGAAGGCCTCGTGATCGACGTGAAGTGGGGCAACGGCTCCTTCATCAAGGATCTCGAGCAGGCCAAGCAGCTCGCCCGCGCCATGACTCGCGTCGGTCGCTCGCTCAAGCGCCGCTGCGTCGCGCTCGTGACCGATATGAATCAGCCGCTCGGAGACACCGTCGGCACCGGTCTCGAACTCAAGGAGGCCATCCAGCTCCTCAAGGGCGAAGGCCCCGAAGACATGAAGGAACTCGTGCTCAAGCTCGGCATGGAGATCGTGCGTCTCGCCGGTGTCGCCGGCTCCACGCTCTCCGCTAAGCAGACCGTGGAGCGCCACCTCACCGACGGCTCCGCGCTCGAAAAGCTCAAGGACCTCGTCAAGGCGCAGGGCGGCGATCCTTCCTACATCGACGATCCCGAAAAGTTTCCGAAGGCGAAATACATTCGCAAGTTGCCCGCCCCGAAGCGCGGCTACGTTCATACCATCGACGCCTCCAAGATCGCGCGCGGCGTGCACCTGCTCGGTGCCGGCAAGCAAAAGCCCTCGGATAAGATCGACTACGCGGTCGGCGTTTCGGAGATCAAGAAGGTCGGCACCCAGGTAAAGCAGGGCGAGCCGCTCATGATGATCCATTACAACGACGAGTCGAAGCTCGAGCAGGCGCTCAACTATTTTAAGGACGCCTATCGTCTCGCGCCCAAGCGCCCCACGCCCCCGCCCCTCGTGGTCGAGCGCGTGGCCTGAGCCAATCACGGCAAAGTATGCTGAATACAAAAGCCCCGGCGGAAACGCCGGGGCTTTTTTGTTGGGCGAAAGGGTGTGGCGAGAACGCTGGGCTCGCCGTCAGGCGTGAAGGCGGGGTGCGGCGACCCCGCCCTACATTACACGCAGGCGCTCACAGTCCGCCCTCGTGGGCGGAGGGGTTTTTGAGCTGGTCCTTCCAGCCGAGGATTTTTGCCTGCGCGCCGAATTTCTCGGCCATGGGTTTGTCGCCTTTTTCCATCCAGATGCGCGAAAGCGTGGTGTTGATGAAGAGGTCGTCGGCCTGAAGGGCGTGGGCGCGCTCGGCGGCGGCGAGGGCGGCGTCGAGGCGACGCGCGCTGAAGTTGATCTCGGCCAGGGCGTGCCAGGCGGCGAAGGAACCGGGCGCGCCGGCGACGGCGCGATCGAGTTTTTCGACGGCGACGCCGGTGTCGCCCATCGCGTAGTCGAAGGTGGCGTCGTCGATCAGGGACTGGAGTTCGTCTTCGGTCATAAGGCGGGAACGTGGCGGCGATGTGGGTAAAAGAAAAGCCGCGTCCTTGGCGGGACGCGGCGAAGAATGTCGGAGAATGGGAAACGAAGCGGGCTTCCGTTGCGAATCGGACTCAGGATTTCGGCGCGCCGCCGACGAGGGCGAAAGTGAGCTGGATGACGGGCGCGACTTTGTCCTCGTTCTGACCGGGCTTGATCCCGTAGTCGGCGCGCTCGACCTCGAAGGCGCCGCGCACGACGAGCAGGTCGCCACCGATTTCGGGCTTGTTGATGCGTTTGCCGAACTGGCCGGGCAGGTAGGTGAGGGTGACGGGCACGGTGACGGATTTGGTGACGCCCTTGAGGCTGAACTCGCCGTTGGCGGTGGCGCTCCAGCGCTTGTCGCCGGTGGACTTGACGTCGGTCAGGCTGGTGAAGGCGAAGCTGATCTCGGGATGCGTGGCGGCATCCACCCAGCCGGCGCTCAGGAGGTGCTCGGTCATGGAGTCGTTGGGCACCTTGAGCGAGGCGGTGGCGACGCTGACCTTGCCGGCGGTAGCGGCGATACTTTCGGCGTCGAAGGTGACCTTGCCCGAGACGTCCCCGGCGGTGCCGGCGATGGGCTCGAGGATGGAGTCGAGGCTGAACTGGATGGCGTTCACGCCCTTGGGATCTTTGAAATCAAAGGTCTGGGGCGCGGCGATGGCGGTGATGATGGTGAAGCCTGCGAAGGCGATGGAGCGGATGACTTGGTTCATGATGTGAATAGGAACTGCGGGAAGAAACGGTTTCAGGCGGACGGGGATTTCGGACCGCGCCGGCCAAAGAAAGTTACGGCGAAGACCAACGCGCCGAACGCGATGCCTGCACCGAGGTAATCGACGCCGGGGACGAAGCGGTCTTCGTAGACGATGTATTCGATCTCGGTGATGGGATCGAGTTGGGTGACCGGCACGCTGTTTTGGGTCCAGCCGCCATGGTAGCCTTTGGCGGCCCAGAAGCAGAAAACGAACAGGGCGATCAACACGCCCGCTCCGCGTAGCAGGATGCGCCAGGCGGCGATGGTTTTGGCGGGCGGCAGGGAGGCGGCGGGATCGCTCATCGTGGCATAAGGCAATCGTTTCGAGCCGCGCGTGCAAGCGGTCCGATGTTTTTCAGAGGATCAACATGGCGTCGCCGTAGCTGAAAAAGCGGTATTCGCGGGCGACGGCCTCGGCGTAGATTTCGCGCATCCACTCGATGCCGTCGGTCGAGCCGGGGGCGAGGAAGGCGCTCACGAGGCAGAGCAAGGTGGAGCGGGGTTGGTGGAAATTGGTGATGAGCGCGTCCACCGCCGCGAAGCGGGTGGGCGGGTAAAGGTAGATCGCGGCCTCGCCGAGCACGGCGTGGTCGGCGGCGGGCGCGCCGGCCGGGTGTTTGCGCCAAAAATCTTCGAGGGTGCGCACGCTTGTAGTGCCCACGGCGATACGGCGCGTGCCGGCGGCGGGGGCGAGCGAGGCGGCTTGGGTGGCGGGCGGGATTTCGTAGATTTCGCGATGGATGGCGTGGGCCTCGATGGTGTCGGTCGCGATGGGTTTAAACGTCCCGAGGCCGACGTGAAGCGTGAGGTCGGCGCTGCGCACGCCGGCGGCTTGCAGGCGGGTGAGGAGTTCGGGCGTGAAGTGTAAACCGGCGGTCGGCGCGGCGGCGGCGACCTGGCGGGCGCGGTCGGCGTAAACGGTTTGGTAGCGTTCGAGGTCGGCGGCGCGTTCCTCGGCGGTGTGTTGGCGCTCGATATAGGGCGGGAGCGGGACCTCGCCGACCTGGTTAGCGACGGCGACGATGGTCGGCGCGGATTCGCAGGCGAAGGTGATACGGGCGGCACCCTCGGAGTCTTTTTCCTGAACCGTGCCGGTGAAGGCGCCGGGGATGCCGAAGGTCGCACCGGGCGGGAGTTTTTTGCCCGGGCGGACGAGGCACCACCAATCGTTTTCGTCGCCCGAGGCGGCGGGGCGGAGGAGAAGGCACTCGACGGCGCCGCCGGTGGGGCGGTGGGCGAGCAGGCGGGCGGGGAGGACGGCGGCGTTGTTGCGGAAGAGGGTGTCGCCGGAGCGCAGGTATTCGCCGAGGTCGGTGAACGCGCGGTGCTCAATGCGATGTTCGGAGCGGTGGACGACGAGCAGGCGCGAGGCGTCGCGACGGGCGGCGGGCGTCTGGGCGATCAGGCGTTCGGGGAGAACGTAGTCGAAGAGGTCGGTGGCGAGCGGAGGCATGCGGAAGAGCGGGGGAAAGAAGCTTGCCCTGAGGTCGGGGGCGAGTTTGTTCCCGTGTCCTTTCTGCTACGCCGATGTAGCTCAGTGGTAGAGCAGCGGTATCGTAAACCGCTGGTCGTCGGTTCGACTCCGACCATCGGCTCCAGAAAAAGCACGGTATCGCGCCGATGTTTTAACTTATTCGACTGGAATCCTGGTGTTTCACGGTGGTGCCTTCGGCCCATGAACCGCTGATCAGCGTGGCCCGGGGCGATGCGCTAAGGCCGAGGATGTCGTCGTTGTGCAGTTGTGAGATCAGCATGTCCACGGCGGCCTCGCCGGTCTGGTCGTTGTGCTGGTCGATGCCGGCCCAGTCTTCGCAACCGCGCTGAAGTTCGAGTTGCACCAGGCCGATATCGCGCGGCACGCGCAGGCCGGCGGCCTCGCTCCACGCGCGGACGATTTTGTGCAGCGTGAGGAGAACGTCGGGACGATGGCGCTCGCGCCATTGGTGAAAAATCGCCGGCTCCGCGCGGGCCGCTTCCACGTCGAGAAACGCGGGCAGGCGATCACTCTCCGGAAGCGCCTCTTGCCCGAGCCAGAAGCCCGCGCTGAAACGGCCGTCCACCAACTCGTCGATGGCGCGCTCAAGCACGAGGGCGGGGCGTCGATAGCCGAGCCGACGCGTGTGCTCCATGGCATCCAGCATGAGCGTGTGGTGATCCGCGCAGGCGAAGGGCAGGGTGGGGTTGCGCGTGCGCACGCCGGTGACGACGACGGCGTGATTTTGCCACGTCACGGAGAAGCGCTGCGGCAGGCGGTTGTCGCGCATCAGGCCGACCACGATCACGCCGCGGATGCCGCGCGCGCGCAGGATGCGCTTGAGCCTTTCGCCGTAGAGCGCCGGATCGTGCAGCCAAAACTCGTCGAGCGCGTAGCCGTGCAGCGCGGCGCGGCGTTTTCGCGATCAAGCCTTCCGGCGTCGCCTACGCCGACCTGAAACCCGCCGACATGGTGATCATCGACCTCGACGGAAAACAGGTCGAGGGCTCGATGCGCCCGTCCTCCGACACGCCCACGCACCGCCGTCTGTTTCTCGCCTTTTCGGAAATCGGTGGCGTGGTCCACACCCACTCGTCGCACGCCACCGCGTTCGCGCAGGCCGGACGCGACATTCCGATCTTCGGCACCACCCACGCCGACTACTTTTACGGCAACGTGCCCGTGACCCGCAAAATGAGCCCCGCCGAAATCGGCGGCGGCGCCTACGAGTGGGAAACGGGCAACGTCATCGCGGAGTTATTCACCTCGCGCGGTCTCGATCCGGCCGATTTCCCGGCGGTGTTGGTCAACCGTCACGCTCCCTTCACCTGGGGTAAAACCGTCGCCAAGGCGGTCGCCGTCGCCGTCGCCGTCGAGTGCATCGCGCACATGGCGTTGATGTCGCTGCAGCTCGAACCGCAGCTTCCGATCATCGAGTCCTCCCTGCGCGACAAACATTTTAAGCGCAAGCACGGCCCCGGCGCCTACTACGGCCAGCCCGGCTGCTGAGCAATGTGGCTGCGGCATCCTGCTGCCGTTTTCGGCTATCGAGCGACGTTGACTCGTTTGCGAAGCGAGTTTGTGCGTGGCTGGCCGCTCTCTCTGAAAAACCACGGCAGCAGGATGCTGCCACCACTTTGGCGCCAGACCTTGCCAAGCCGGCGTCCGTTTATGCTAATGCACGCCATGGCAATCTTGGCGAAAGGCGCCGACTACTTCGGCGCGGACGGTTTTCCGGTCACGGCCCTGCGCGTGCGCAGCGACCCCGGCGGACGCCCGTCTCACTCGCACGACGTCACCGAGATCGACCACTACCACGACTTTTGCGAACTCGTGCTCGTGCTCGGCGGGCGCGGCCGGCACCTTCTCGCCGACAAGTCGTTTCCCGTCTCGGCGGGCAACGTCTTCGTCGTGCAAGGCAGCCAGGTCCACTGCTTCCGCGACCGCGAGAATCTCGTGCTGGTCAACGTCATGTATGACCCCGCCCGCCTTCCGCTGCCGGAGGGCCTGCTGCGCCGCCTGCCTGGTTATAGCGCGCTATTCATGCTGGAGCCGACCTTCCGCACCGCGCACCGCTTTTCCAGCCGCCTGCAACTCGACCGCGAAGACCTCGGCGCGGCCGAGGCTCTGGCCGAGCGCATCGAGGCGGAGGCCGCCGCGAGCCATCCCGGCCACGAGGCGGTGCTGCTCGGCCTGCTGGTCGAGCTGATGGTTTTTCTCTCGCGCCGCTATGGTGAAAGCAGCGCCAGCGAGAGCCGCGCCCTGCTGCGCATGGGACGCCTCATCAGCACGCTGGAGCAGCGTTACCGCGAAGCCTGGACGCTCGAAGCCATGGCGGAGATCGCCCGCCTCTCGCGCACCAATCTCCTGCGCGGCTTTCGCCAGGCCACGGGCCGCTCGCCGGTCGAATTTCTCATCGGCCTGCGCATCGAAGCCGCCAAGCGCCTGCTACGCCAGAGCGACCTCGGCATGACCGAGATCGCCCTCGAGGCGGGCTTTGGCGACGGCAACTACTTCGCCCGCAAATTCCGCGAGAGCACGGGCCATTCTCCCTCCGAGTTTCGCCGTCGGGAGCGACTTTAAGAATTCTGTCCTTTTGTGCTAATCGCGCCGCCGTCCGGTCCTTTTGTTAAGGCGGGCCCGGTGTCGTTGTGCTAGGGTGGGGCGCTTTTCAACCCCTCGCCATGCTACTCCTTGGAATCGATCTCGGCAGCTCCGCCGTCAAAGCCTCTCTCCTCGACGCCGCCACCGGTCGCGTCGTCTCCGCCGCCCAATCGCCGCGCGGCGAGGAATTGCCCATCTCCGCGCCGCAACCCGGCTGGGCCGAGCAGGACCCTGCCATGTGGTGGGAACACACCGCCCTCGCCATCCGCGCCGCCTGCGCCGGGCAGGACGCCTCCCGCATCGCCGCCATCGGCATCTCCTACCAGATGCACGGCCTCGTCACGCTCGACGCCAACAACCAGCCCGTGCGTCCCGCCATCATCTGGTGCGACAGCCGCGCGGTCGAAACCGGCGCGCAGGCCTTCGCCGAACTCGGCGCCGAAACCTGCCTCGGCCGTCTGCTCAACTCCCCCGGCAACTTCACCGCGTCCAAGCTCCGCTGGATCCAGCAAAACGAGCCCGCCCACTTCGCGCGTATCCAAAAAATCATGCTGCCCGGCGACTACCTCGCCCTGCGCCTGACCGGCGAGGCCCAGACCACCGCCTCCGGCCTTTCCGAGGGCACGCTGTGGGATTTCTCCCAAAACGCTCCCGCCGATTTCCTGCTCCAGCACTGGGGCATCGACCGCGCGCTGCTCTCCGCGCTCACGCCGACCTTCGGCAAACAAGCCTCCGTGCTCGCCTCCGTCGCCGCCGACCTCGGCATCCCGGCCGGCATCCCGGTCGCCTATCGCGCGGGCGATCAGCCGAACAACGCCTTTTCGCTCAACGTCCTGAACCCCGGCGAAATCGCCGCGACCGGCGGCACCTCGGGCGTCGTTTACGGCGTGACTGACCAGCTTGCCTATGATCCGCAGAGCCGCGTCAACGGCTTCGCGCACGTCAACCACACCGCCGCCGATCCGCGCGTCGGCGTGCTGCTCTGCATAAACGGCACCGGCATTCTCTACGCGTGGCTGCGCCGCACGCTCGGCGCGAATCTCTCGTATCCCGAGCTCAACGCCCTCGCCGCCGCCGTGCCCGCCGGCAGCGCCGGTCTCTCGATTCTACCCTTCGGCAACGGCGCGGAGCGCATGCTCGGCAACCGTCGCATCGGCGCGCAAATCGCCGGGCTCGATTTCCTGCAACACCAGCCTGGCCACCTCGTGCGCGCCGCGCAGGAAGGCATCGCGTTCGCCTTCAGCCACGGCATCGCGGGCATGAAGGCCACCGGCCTCGCCCCGCAAAAAATCCGCGCGGGCAACGCGAATCTATTCCTCAGTCCCGTTTTCCGCGATACCCTCGCGGCCACGCTCGGCGTGAGCATCGAGCTCGTGAGCACCGACGGCGCGGCCGGCGCGGCCCGTGGCGCGGGCCTCGGCGCGGGTCTCTACAAAACCTCCGCCGAGGCGTTCAACGGCCTCGAAGTCATCGAGACTATTCAACCCAAGCCCGCGCTCGTCGGCCCTTGCCAGGAAGCCGCCGCGCGCTGGGAAGACGCGCTCGCCAAAGCCCTCTCATAGTTTTCCGCCTACTCACTACCCGCTACTCGCTACCCGCTACTTTTCCCAACCACCATGTCCACCAAACTCACCACCGGTTCCAAGACCTACTTCCCCAACATCGGTCGCATCGCCTACGAGGGCGTCGATTCCACCAATCCGCTCGCGTTCCGTTACTACGACGCCAACCGCGTCGTCGCCGGTCGCTCGCTCGAAAGCTGGCTGCGCTACGCCGTTTCCTACTGGCACAGCTTCTGTGGCAACGGCGGCGATCCCTTCGGCGCGCCCACCCGCCCCATGCCCTGGCTCACCGCCGCCGACCCGATCCAGCGCGCCAAGGACAAGGCCGACGCCGCCTTCGAGTTCATCACCAAAATCGGCGCGCCCTTCTACTGCTTCCATGACACCGACATCATCGACGAGGCCGACACCACGCTCGCCGAGTTCGAGAAACGCATGGGCGCCATCGTTCCCTACCTGAAGGAAAAACAGGACGTATCGGGAGTAAAACTCCTCTGGGGCACGGCCAACCTCTTCAGCAATCCGCGCTTCATGAACGGCGCGTCCACCAATCCCGAGTTCTCCATCCTCGCCCGCGCCGGCGGACAGCTCAAAGGTGCGATCGACGCCACCATCGCCCTCGGCGGCGAAGGCTACACCTTCTGGGGCGGCCGCGAGGGCTACCTCTCGCTCCTCAACACCGACATGAAGCGCGAGCGCGAGCACTTTGCTCGCTTCCTCACCATCGGTCGCGACTACGCCCGCGCCCAAGGTTTTAAGGGCAAGTTCTACATCGAGCCCAAGCCCTGCGAGCCCACCAAGCACCAGTATGATTTCGACGCCGCGACGGTCATCGGCTTCCTGCGCGAGTTCGATCTGCTCGCCGACTTCGCCCTCAACATCGAGGTCAACCACGCCACCCTCGCCGGCCACACCTTCCCGCACGAGTTGCAGGTTTCCGCCGACGCCGGCCTGCTCGGCAGCGTCGATGCCAACCGCGGCGACGTGCAAAACGGCTGGGACACCGACCAGTTCCCCATCGACCCGCTCGAGCTCACCGAAGCCATGATGGTCATTATCAAGGCGGGAGGATTCACCCACGGCGGCGTCAACTTCGACGCCAAGATTCGTCGCAACTCGACCGACATCGAGGACCTGTTCATCGCGCACGTTTCCGGCATGGACGCCTTCGCCCGCGCCGCCATCGCGGCCGAGAAGGTGCTTACCAAGTCCGAGATTCCCGGCCTAGTGAAAGCCCGCTACGCCAGCTTCGACACCGGCAAAGGCAAGGCCTACGAAGAGGGCAAACTCGACCTCGCCGATCTGCACAAGATCGCCCACGAGCAAGGCGAGGTCACGCCCGCCAGCGGCAAGCAGGAGCTCTACGAGAGCATTTTGCTCCGCCACATCTGAGTGAGGTGGCGGAGTCTCGTTTCTAACGAAACGAGCTATTAATCGTTGCGAAAGGACTGGCACGGAGCGGCGACGAGGATGCCGCCGCTCCGTCAAACCCGGATTCCGGGATTGGACGTAGCTCGCCTCGTGCAAGAATCCCGCTTCTCACGAAGCGGGCTACATGCCAAAATTTTCGCGACGATTAATACGTTGCAGCGCCGGATTCTCGTTTCGTTAGAGACGAGAATTCGGCTCCCCCTCCACCCAGGCGGCGAGGGCGCAGGGTAGGGGCTGGCGCTCGCGGGTCTTGGAGGTGATGCAGACGTGCTCGGTGCGGGCCACGGCGGCGCGTTTGGCGGGGCCGCCGTCCGGGGCGAGCTTCCAAAGCGTGTAGTCCAGCGCGAAGCTGTTTTCGGAGAGGCGGGTGGGCGCGACCTCGACACGAAGCTTGTCGCCGCACGCAAGCGGGCGCAGGTAGGTGGCCTCGCTCTTGGCGATGGGGATGACGAGGCCGGTGTCGGTGAAAAACGCGCCGAGATTCACGCCCGCCGCGGCAAGCGACTCCTCGTAAGCTTCGTGGCAGATGAACAGGTAACGCGCGAAAAACACCACGCCGGCGGCGTCGGTGTCGGGGAAGTGGATGGTGCGGGCGTAGGAGAAAACGGCCATGCCAGAGGCATGGAATGTTCAATGACCAATGTCCAATGACCAATGATGAATGCAGGAAAGACGGGGGGACGGAGCGGCGTGCCCGGCGGTCACGCCCTACCTCGGAAATTGTCGGGCGGGGATTGACGCGGCGGGCGCGGGCTGTGCGCTGGTGGGCATGACGAAAAACGACATCGCCGAGGTGCTGGAAGAGATCGGGACGCTGCTGGAATTGCAGGGCGAGAATCCGTTCAAGACCCGTGCCTACCAAGCCGGCGCGCGCGCGCTCGAGGCGATGGAGGCGGACGAGTTTTCGGCGCGCATGGCGGCGGGCACGCTCGGCGAATTGAAGGGTTTCGGCGAAGCGCTGGTGGACAAGATCGGCAAGCTGCACGCGACGGGGCGGCTGGAGTTTTACGACAAGCTGCGCGCGCAAATCCCCGACGGTGTGATCGAGTTGCTGGAGGTGCCCAGCCTGGGGCCGAAGAAAATCAAGGCGCTGCGCGACCAGCTCGGCGTGGAGTCGCCGGACGCGCTGGCCGAGGCGTGTCGCGCGGGCAAGGTGGCGGGGCTGGCGGGCTTCGGCGAAAAGACGCAGACGAAGTTGCTCGAAGGCCTGGCGAATCGCGCGGCCTACGCGAAGCGGCACCGTTGGTGGGATGCGCGCGCCGTGGCGGAGCCCATCGTGTTTGGGCTGCGCGCGCTGCCGCAGGTGGTGCGGGCGGAGTCGGCGGGTTCGTTGCGGCGCAATTTGGAGACGGTGGGCGATCTGGATTTTATCGTGGCGGCGGAGGCGGGCGACACGACGGCGATCACGGATTGGTTTTGCGCGCAGGAGGGAGTGAAGGAGGTGACGGCGCGCGGGGAGACGAAGGCGAGCGTGCGCTTCGCGAGCGGCTTGCAGGCGGATCTGCGCATCGTGCCGCCGGCGCAATTCGCGTTCGCGCTGCATCACTTCACCGGCTCGAAGGATCACAACGTGGCGATGCGGCAGCGGGCGCTGGCGCGTGGATTTTCGCTGTCGGAGTGGGGGCTGGTGCCGGATGCGGGCGAGGGCACGGCGAAGGAAAAAGCCGAGCGCGGGGAGAGTTTGGCGGCGGCGGATGAGGCGGAGATTTTCGCGCATCTGGGCATGGCTTTCGTGCCGCCGGAACTGCGCGAGGGTTTGGGCGAGATCGAGGCGGCGGAGGCGGCGCGGGCGGGCGGGGCCGCCTTGCCGCGTTTGGTGGAGACGGGGGATTTGCGCGGGGCGTTTCACAACCACACCGGCGAGTCGGACGGGAAGCACACGCTGGCGGAGATGGCGGGCGCGGCGGAGTCGTTGGGCTGGGATTATCTGGGCATCGCGGATCACTCAAAGTCGTCGGTGCAGGCGCGCGGGTTGGACGAGACGCGGCTGGCGGCGCAGGGCGAGGCGATACGGGCGTTTAACGCGAGCGGGCGGTGTCGCACGCGGGTGCTGGCCGGCGTGGAGTGCGACATTTTACCGGACGGGCGGCTCGACTACGACGACGCGACCTTTGACGCGCTGGCGCTGGACTACGTGGTGGTGTCGGTGCACAGCGCGTTCACGCAGAGCGAGGAGGAGATGACGCGGCGCATCGTGCGCGCGATCGAGCATCCGCGCACGACCATGCTCGGGCACGCGACGGGGCGGCTCTTGTTGCGGCGCGAGGGCTACAAGGTGGATCTGGCAAAAGTCATCGACGCGGCGGTGGCGAATCGCGTGGTGATCGAGTTGAACGCGCATCCGACGCGGCTGGATATGGACTGGCGTTTGTGGCGGCGTGGAGCGGAACGCGGGCTGATGTGCGCGATCAATCCGGATGCGCACGACACGGCGGGGTTGCGTCATGTGGAGGCGGGCGTGCGCGTGGCGCGTAAAGGGTGGCTGACGGCGGAGCAGGTTTTGAACACGCGCGATCTGGCGGGCGTGGAGCGTTGGTTGCGGGAGCGGAAGTAGCGGCGCTTCGGAGGGATGGCACGGAGCGGCGCGGCTGAAGCAGGAAACGGAGCCGGTTGGACGGTGCGACGGCTTTTGTTCCGTAGGCTTGAGCGTGAGCTCAAGGTTTTGGCGGACGCGTCGCTCCAGATCTTGGACTCACGTCCAAGCCTACCACGTCGTGTGGCGTCGGCGCTCGCGTCGCGGCACGGTTCCTCTCGCATTTGTCGGCGAGGGGCGTTGCTTTGGACGACTTTGACCATGCCGCCTTTCGTTCTTATTATCGTCTCCCTGTTGATTTGGCTTTTCCCCTTGTGGGCGTTTCGCGCGAAAAACGCCAAGCTGGGCGGGTTCGATCAACGCGGGTGGCCTCGCGGGCGGAATCTGGTGCTGAGTTTTTTCGACGTGGCGCGGGCGTGGGTGGGCGCGGATTTGCTGGTGCGATCCAGTGCGTTTTTATCGCAGTCGCCCTTTGAGCCGGAGTGGAATGCGCCGTTGTGGCTGGGTCTGGCGCTTGGCTCGGCTTTGCTGGTGAATGCCTTCGTGTGGCGCAGCGAGGACTATTTGATGGCGCCGATCATGTTCGTGATCGGGGCGCTGCCGGCGCTGGTGCATTGGCAAGTGTTGTTGATCGGGCTGCCGCTTGGCATCGGCGCGGCGCTGGCGATCCGGGCGTGGTCGGCGGGGCTAATCGGCGCGGGCGTGGGCGTGGCCGGCGTGGGTATGGTGGTGCTGGAGCAGGACTGGCGGCGATCGTTGCTGCTGGGCGTGGCGCTCACGGTGCCGGTGTGCGTTTCGATGCTCGTCGGGCGCCATCTCGGCGCGCCGCGCAAGTAGAATCTGTAGCCGCGGTCGTGCCGGCCGGGGTGTGCGACCCCAAGTGATGTCAGCCGGCGTTGTATCCTGCTTGGCGGAACCCGTGGAGCAGTCCCGCTTCGCGGAATCTCGCCTGCTACCCTCCGGACACATGGGCGAGACGCCCATGCCACGTGGGCGGCTTGGTCTGGCTCTGCTCTGTTGAACTGATTTTTCTGACTAATTGTTTGGGGGTTCTGAACCTCCTAACCCGGATATTTCACCGC
>CAZOGV010000047.1:0-9372 GCA_964579225.1 uncultured Akkermansia sp.
ATAACGGATTTTGCGAAGGTGATCCGGCAGGTGCTTGAGGGCGTGGCCTGAGGCGACGCCCGATGTGTATCCGAGCTGTGGATACGGGAGAGGCGCGCACGGGGCGGATGTTGCTGGCCTTGTGCGTGCTGCGCGGCGGGGTGTTTTTCTTTTCGGATTTGCTTCAAAAGATGACGCGTTCGGTGGAGCCGGCGTTTTGCCGCGCCTTCAGTTACGCGAAGACGGAAAACGGCGCGCCCCTGAAGCGCATGTTTGTCGATTGGCAGCAGCTAAAACCGCTGGGGCGCGAGGTGGTGTTGATCGACAACATCTGCGACAGCGGGCGCACGCTTTTGCACGTGGACGCGTGGCTGCGCATGCAGGGGGCGCGGCGGGTGCGTTCGGTGACGATGATGCATCGGTTGCGCGAGGACGCGATGACGCGGCCGGACGCGACGGGCTTCACTTACGCGGGTGGCGAGTGGCTGGTGGGCTACGGCATGCGCGACCAGGCGGCGCATCATATGAACACGCGCTGGATGGCGCGGGTGAAACAGTGAAGGCACCACATCGGAGTGATCGCGGTTCGATAACGGGCATGGCTCGGCGATAGAGGTCGGCACGCCCTCCGCATCGTGCATCGGTGCAAGGTGCTTATGTCTTAATATCTGCGTTCATCTGCGTAATCTGCGTTTTCTACTGCCGGATTTAGGCTTACCACTTGCACGTCAATTCTACGCGGGCGAGGCGGGGAGGGGCGATGCTGACGAGGCCGGCGGCGGTGCGGGCGGTTTGGATTTCGGCGTCGAGGAGGTTTTCGACCGCGACGGTGATGCTGAGGCGCGGGGTGAGGGCGTGGCGCACGGCGAGGTCGAGGCGGAGGGCGGAGGCGAGGGGCAGGGTGTTTTGATCGTCCTCGAATTGTTCGGAAAACCAGCGCGCGCGGAGGTCGAGGGTGGTGGCGCGGGCGGCGCGCCATTCGACGCCGGCGGTGACGGTGTGGCGCGGCACCTGGGCGAGGCGTTTGCCGTCGAGCGCGGCGGCGCCGGGGCCGCCGGAGCGCACGCGGGCGTCGGAGAGCAGGTAATCGATTTCGAAGCGGAGGGCGGAGGCGAAGTCGGGCGTCCAGTGTCCGCCGAGTTCGAGGCCGCGGATGCGGGTGGAGTCTAGGTTGCGGCGCTGGCGGGTATTGATGGGGGCGGGGAGGGTGACGTTGCCCACGGCGTCGGTGAGTTCATTTTGAAACACGGTGGCGCGCAGGCCGAGGCGGGCGTCGGGCGCGGCGTAGGCGAGGCCGAGTTCGCCGCCGAGCAGCGTCTCGGGGTCGAGGTCGGGGTTGGCCTGTGTAGTGATCGCGCCGATACGGAAGGGGCGGTAGAGTTCGTTTAGGGTGGGCGTGCGGTAGGCGGAGTAGGCGGCGGCGCGGGCGGTGAGCGTCTCGGTGGCGCGCCAGGCGAGGCCGATGGAGGGCGAGAAGGCGAGGTCGTCGCGGTCGGCGAAGCGGGTGTCGGCGAGGGTGGCGGAGGTGGCGCGGTCGGTCTCGCGCAGGAAACCGCCGGTGCGGCGGGTGGCGTCGAGGCGCGCGCCGAGGTTGAGAGTGAGGTCGGGAGCGAGGGGGCGGGCGTGGGTGGCGAAGAGGCCGGCAACGGTTTGCGCGCCGCCGGCGCGGCGTTCGCGGAGGAAAGAGGTGGAGGGAACGTTGTAGAAAAAGTATTCGCGGGTTTCGCCGTCCACGTGGCGGGCGTCGAGGCCGAGGGTGGTCGCGGAGCCGGTGCCGGAGGCGAGGTCGGCGGCGTCGCCCCAGGTGAATTGGAGGGAGGCGCCGGCGGCGGTGGAGGGCACGGAGTATTGGTCGGCGGCGGGCGTCTCGGCGGTGCGGGCGGGGTTGACGGCGGAGAAGGTGCTACGGAAGTCCTGTTGTTGGCCGTAGAGGGTGAAGGACCAGGCGGGGCCGGAGGTCGGCGCGCCGGCGAGGGTGGTGGAGGCGGCGAGTTCTTCGGAGGCGTTTTGTTGGTAGGGGGTGCCGTTGCCGCGTTCCTCGGTCCAGGCGCGGAGGGAGGCGGAGAGTGTAGTGGTTTCGTTGATACGGCGTTGCCAGGCGAGGCCGGCGCGGGTGTGGCGGGAGTCGGCACGGATGTCGATGGGGCGGGGATTGCGCACGAGGCGCACGCCGTCGGTGGCGAAGGCGGCGGCGTCGATGCGGAAGGCGTCGCGGCCGGAGTCGATGGCGAAGGTGGCGGCGATGTCGGCGGCGCGGGTTCCGAAGTCGCCGACGGTGGCGCGGGCGGCGGCGGAGTTTTCGGCGGGGGTGGCGGTGTGGAGGTGGATGACGCCGCCGAGGGAAGAGCCGCCCCAGGCGGAGGAGCCGCCGCCGCGCACGATTTCGACGCGGTCGAGGGCGTTGAGGGGGAGCTTGGACCAGGCGACCCAGCCGCCGAAGGGGTCGTTGACCGGGACGCCGTCGAGGAGGACGAGCGCGCGGCTGGCTCCGCTGGGGCCGATGCCGCGAAGGGAGACGCCCTGGGCGGTGGGGTTGGCGGTGAGGGAACCGGTGCGGCGGAAAAGCGAAAAGGCGGCGGAGCGGCGCAGGGTGTCGTCGAGGGTGAGCGCGGGCGCGTCGAGCAGGGTGGCGGCGGAGTAGGTCTCGACGGTGAGCGGCAGGGTGGCGGAGTCCTGCGGCAGGCGGCTGGCGGTGACGACGACGGGGGCGAGGGTGACGGATGCGGGCGCGGCGGGTTCGGCGGCGAGGGGGCCGAGGGGAAGCAGGGTGAGGAGGATGAGGGGGCGGACCGGGGGCACGCGGTTTACGGTGCGAGGCGTCGGGGGCTTGGCAACGGGGAGAGTTCGGTAATGGCGAGCCAGGGGCCGGTGGCGCGGCCGAAGGCGGCGGACCAATACCAGGCGGAGATGTCGGTCCAGGCGCGGCCTTCGGCGCCGAGGATGCGTTCGCGGGCGCGGAGGGTTTCGTTGTCGCGGGTGGCGGCGACTTCGCCCCACTCGACGCCGTCGGTTTGGGCGAAGATGGGGCGCGGGGTGACGGTGTAGCCGAGGCCGCGCAGGCAGTCGGCGGCGGGGTGGAGTTTGCGGGTGGGGCGAACGACGTGCCGGAGCACGACGACACGTCCGTCGGGGGTGGAGAAGACGCCGATGCGGCCGGGGAAATCGCGGGCGAAGCGGGCTTCGCGTTCGCCGAGGGCCTGGGGCGTCCAGTCGTGGCCGACCGCGTCGGCGGGCCAGTCGGTCGGGAGGGTGGCGGACTCGGCGGCGGTGGCGGGCGTGGCGCGCGGCCAGAGCGGGGCGGAGGCGGCAAGCGCGGCGAGAAAAAGGAAGGCGGGCAGGGCTAGGAGAGGGGTTTGGAGGGTGGCGAATAGACGGCAACGTGTAACCCAATAGGTTACACGTGCCTTGGTGGGGCGAGGGTTTTTAGAGGTAAAAGTGGGTGCGCGGGGGGGCATGAGAGGTAGGGACGGTGTAACCTATTGGGTTACACGGGATGGGTGGCGCGGCGGTCGGCGAGGGCTAGGACGGGAACGGCGGCGAGGGCGAAGAGGACGAGGCCGGTGGTCTCGTGGGCCCAGGCGGGGTTGGGCCAGAGATTGGTTTCTAAGCAGAAAAGCGCGGTGGCGCGGAGGACGTTGGCGATGAAGACCGCGAGCCCGGCGAAGCGGAAGAGCGCGAACGCGGCGCGTGTATCCAGTTTATGGTGACAGGCCAGCGCGGCGGCGAGCACGAGGCCGGTCCAGAGCATGCGCAGGCCGCTGCATGGGGTGTCCACGATGACGCGTTCTCCCGCCCAAGTGAGGGTGGTGCCGGAGGCGTGGACATCGAGGCCGCCGAGGGCGAGGAGCGGGGTGCAGAGCCAGGCGGTGAGCGCGCGCAACGGGTAGCCGAGGTAGAATTGCAGGGAGGCGACGATGGGCAGCGAGAGGGCGAGGAGCACGCTCCACGCGAAGGCGAAACGGGGCGGGGCGGCGGCGAGGGCGAGGAGAACGACAAAGAGCAGGGCGCGGGCGAGGGGCGGGGCGAAGGGGAAGGCGAGGCAGTAGAGCGCGAGCAGGGCGGCCAAGAGGGCGTGGCGGCGGGGGGAGAGCGGTTCGCGCCAGGCTACCCAAGGCGCGAAGACGAGCGCGGCGGCGAGGGCGACTAGGCCGTGGGGTTCGTCGGACCCGTCGCCGAGGCGGAGGAAAAACCAGCGCAGCACGGGCCAGCCGGCGAGGAGCACGGCGAGCACGGCGGCGGCGCGGGTGGAGAGGAGGGTTGCGGCGCGGAGGGGCATGGCGCGGGTGGGAGATTCGGACGGCGGGGTGCGGCGACCCCGCCCTACATTTTTATGCGCGGCGGGGGCGGCGGAGGGTGAGCCAAGCCAGGGCGGCGGCGGCGATGCCGAGCAGGCCGAAGGCACCGGGTTCGGGCGTGGTGGGGATGCCGTCGCCACCGACGGCGTGCTTTGAAACGCCCTGCGGCAGGGGCAGCGGTTGCGTCACGGTTTCAAGCGTGGGCGTGGTGCGACGGATGAACTCGTCCACCGCGACGAAGGAGGTGTAGGCGGTGAGCAATTCGTGGCGCAGGCCGAGGAGGGTGACGGCTTCGACGAGTGCGGGGTCGTGGCTCGTGGAGATGTCGTCGGAGAGGGTGGCGATGCGGGTTCTCGCCCAGAGGCGGGCGAGGGTTTCGGCGGGCACGGTGGCGGCGGTGGCGACGTCGAGTTGGGCGGAGAAATTTTTGTCGCGGGCGGAGCCGGTCTGGCCGGTGACGGTGAGCGCGCCGGTCTTGGGGCCGCTCCATTTGCCGAAGAGGACGACGGGGCGTTGGGCGAAGACGTCGGGCAGGGAGGCGGGTTCGATGTCGGTGGCGCGGAGGCCGCCGAAGCGGGCGGAGACGCCGGTGAGCACGGGCGCGGAGATCATGGCGGTGAAGCGGGCGGCTTCGGTCTCGGCGGCCGCCGGGTCGGTGACGATAAAGGGTTCGCCTTGGCCGGCGCGGGCGAGGCTTTCGATGAGGTGGCGGTTGACGCTGGTGCCGATGCCGAAGGCGAAGACGTTGCCGCGACCGAGGTTTTGGCGGACGAGGGCGTAGGCCTCGGTTTCGACGTGGACGTAGCCGTCGGTGAGGATGGCGATGGTGCGTGAGGTGTTTTCGGCGGGGCGGGGGAGGGCGAGGGCGCGTTGGAGGGCGGGGAGGAGTTCGGTGCCGCCGCCGCCGGAGCGGCGGTGGAGGAGGGCGAGGGCGGCGTCGAGGTTGGCGCGGGTGGCGGGGAGGGGCGTTTCTGAGAGGACCTGGCTGTCGCCGGAGAAGAGGAGGAGGTTAAAGGTGTCTTGCGGGCGAAGGGCGGGGAGGAGTTGGCGGAGGAGGCTTTTGGCGGTTTCGAGAGGGAAGCCATACATGGAGCCGGAGACATCGACGATGAAGACGTAGTCGCGCGGGGGGAGGTCGGCGGGGGCGGGGCGCGCGGGGGGCTGCACCATGGCGAGGAAGTAGTGGTCGCCGCGGGCGTCGGGCGCGGCGGAGAGGAGGAGGCCGGCGTGGGTGGCGTCGCCGGCGAGGCGGTAGCGGAGGATGAAGTCGCGGTTGGCGGCGTTGGTCTCGGCGGGGTCGAGGACGAGGCGGGCTTCGGCGGGCGAGGTGTAGTCGATGCGCACGCTGTGGGTGCGGCAGGCGACGTCCTGGATGGGGAGGCCGGCGGCGAGGCGGAGGGAGAGTGAGAAGGCGGCGCGGTCGGGTGTGCCTTCGGGGAGGTAGGGGTTGGCGACCCAGCGGGTGTCGGCCGGGGCGGTGGCGGCGGCTTGGTTGGAGTAGCGGGGGCCGACGACGCCGGGATAGACGAACTCGTAGGCGCCGTCGGTGGGCGCGAGGAGTTCGGTGTAGCGCAACTCGACCTCGACGGTGTCGCCGGGGAGGATGTTGGCCACGGCCATCTGGAAGACGTTGGGGCGTTGTTGTTCGAGGAGGGAGGCGGTGCGGCCTTCGGCGCGGGCGGTCTCGTAGGTGGCGCGGGCCTCGGCGCGGCGCTGGATCTGGGCGCGGGTGCGGCGCTCGCCGATGGTCATGGTGAGACCGTGGATGGCGGCGCGGGTGGAGCCGGGGAAAACGTAGAGGGCTTCGAGGGGGACGGTGCCGGTGTTGGCGTAGGTCTGGGTGACGGTGACGTCGGCGATGACGCCGGCGACGAGCACATCGACGCGGGTGGATTTGAGCGGGAGGGCTTCGCCGTCGGCGTCGAGGGATTTGACGTGGAAGTAGGGGGAGAGCGTGCGGTCGCTGTCGGCGGCGGAGTCGCGCGGGGCGTCGGATTGCGCGGAGGCGGCGAGGGGGAGGAAGGCGGCGAGGAGGCCGGTGAGGAGGTGGCGGAGGAAGCGTGGAGGGTTCATGGCGGGTGGGATGGGTGGACGAGGGTTGGGTTGAGTGGTGGAGGGGAGGCGGAGGTAGTTTTGTTGTTATTCGGCGGGCTCGGGTTCGGGCATGGGCGGGGGTTGGGGCGCGGCGTGGTGCCAGTCGATTTTGCGGGTGGTGAACATGACGAGGCCGAGGACGGCGAAGAGCGCGGCGGTGCCGGCGAGGAGCGCGTAGTCCTGGAGTTGCAGGACGAGAAAGAGGAAGCCGTAGATGCCGGTGAGGGCGGCGCCGATGATGAGCGAGCGACGACCACCGCGCAGGATGGCGTGGCTGTAGAGGCTGATGAGCAGGGTGGAGGCGAGGGCGGCGGAGACGTAGGCCGCGTGGAAGGGCACGAACTCGGAGAGCGAGAGCAGCGCGAGGTAGAAGAGCACGAGCGCGGCGCCGACCAGGCCGTAGTGGAGAACGTGGAGGCGCAGGGCGGCGAGGACCTCAAAGAGGAAGAAGGCGGTGAAAATCAGGGTGATGAAGAGCAGTCCGTATTTGGCGGCGCGCTCGATGATGCGGTAGGGGTCCACGAGCTCGACGAGTTCCACGCCGAAGGCGGCGGCGGAGAAGGTGCGCGACGAGGTGGGCGCGCCGGATTCGTCGCCGATCCATTGGCGGGGGAAATCGCCGCCGTAGTAGGAGGATTGCCAGGAGGCGGTGAAGCCTTCGGGGCCGATCTCGCGGTGGGCGGGCAGGAGCGGGCCGGTGAAACTGGGGTCGGCCCAAGGGGAGCGCAGGGCGACGTCGGTCTGGCGTCCGACGGGGACGAAGGCGAGGCGACCGCCGCCGTTGAGGGTGAGTTCGAGGGAGAATTCGCCGGGGGCGGCGGCGGGGTCGAGGGCGGGCAGCGGGGCGTGGACGCCGGCGGGGAAGAAGGGATGGCGCGCGCCGGGTTCGCAGGTGAGCTGGCTGCCGTTCCAATCGACGACGATGGCTTCGCGCGCGCCGCGCAGATCGTTGACGCCGAGGGCGAGCCAGGCGCGGTCCCAAGCGAGGTCGGAGGAGGTGGCGCCGAGGGCGGTGAGGTCGGGCGGGGCGAAGCGACCGGAGAGGCGGAGACGGGCACGATAGACGACGGCCTCGTAGATGCCGCGGTGGCGGCGCTCGGGTTCGAGGTCGCCGTCGATGGCGAGCTTTTCGGGGAGGAAGACGGCGAGCTGTTCGACGGGGCGTTGCTCGGTGGTGAGGACTACGCGGCCGTTGACCACGCTCTCGCGGGTGCGGGTGGAGACGGTGCGAACGGGGACGACGAGGAGGGGGCCGGTGAGTTGTTGGACGCCGCCCCAGGAGGCGGTGATTTCGGCGAAGGCGGTGTCGCGGTGGCGGGCGCGTTCGGCGCGGAGGTCATTGATGAACCAGAGCGGAATCTGGAGGAGCGCGACGAGGAGGACGATGCCGAGGAGTTTTACGACGGTGCCGGAGCGGGAGCGCGTGAGGAAGTTCATGGCGCGCAGTGTGCGCGCGGGGTGTGAAGGGCGTATGATGCGACGATGAAGTCGGGGTGAAATCGGCGCGGGGGGGACTTCGGAATCACGGGCGGGACGCCCGTGTCACTTCAGGCGGCGAGGGTGAGGGTGGCTCGGGTGCCGCCGGCGGGGAGGTTTTGCAGGGTGATCTCGCCGCCGTGGAGGTGGGCGATCTCGCGCACGAGGGCGAGGCCGAGGCCGGTGGACTTCGCGCCGGTGTCGGGCCGGGGGAGCGAATAAAAACGTTCGAAGAGGCGGGGTAGGGCGTAGTCGGGGAGGCCGGGGCCGGTGTCGTCCACGGTGATGAGGGCGTGGTCGTCGTCGGTGGCGGCGGCGGGCCGGAGGGCGAGGGTGATGGCGCCGCCGGGCGGGGTGAATTCGAGGGCGTTTTGGAGGAGGTTGCTGACGGCTTGGGTGAGGAGGAAGCGGTCGCCGTTGACGGTTTGCGGGACGGGGGCGTCGAGGGTGGCGCGGATGTTTTTGGCGCGGAGGGCGGGCTCGGCGGCGGCGAGGGTTTCGCGGAGGAGTTGGGCGAGTTCGAAGGGGGCGGGGGCTTCGAGGGTGCGGCGGTTTTCCAAGGCGGCGAGTTGGAGGAGTTTTTCGACGATGGTCTGGATGCGGGCGGATTCGGTGCGGAGGTTTTGCAGGAAGCGCGCGCGTTGGGCGGGCGGCATGGCGGCGTCGTCTTCGGCGAGGAGTTCGGCGGCGCCGCGGAGGGCGGCGAGGGGGGCTTTGATTTCGTGGGCGAGGGCCTGGGTGTAGCGTTCGACGTGGGCTTTGCCGTCGAGGGCGGCGCGCATTTCATCGAAGGCTTGGCGGAGTTCGGAGACCTCGCGGCCGGCGAGGCGGCGGGGCAGGCGGGCGGGGCGACCGTCGCGCACGGCGCGGGCATAGGCGGTGAGGTTTTCGATGGGGGTGGTGAGCCATACGGAGAAGGCGATGCCGACGGCGAGGACGAGGCCGCCGCCGATGATGCCGGCGACGATCACGCGGGCGCGCACGGAGTGGACGAGGACGTTGATGTTGGCGGTGGGTTTGCCGACGGAGAGGACGCCAATGATGCGGTCGTCGCGGCGGATGGGGGCGGCAACGTGGATGACGAGGGAAGACTCGTCCTCGGGGTCGAGGCGGGAGGCGCGCGCGCCGTAGCGGCCTTGGAGAGTGAGGAGGACGTCGTTCCAGCGGGAGTAGTCGCGGCCCTCGGAGCGACTGGCGTCGGAGTCGTAGAGCACGATGCCGGCGGCGTCGGTGAGATAGACGCGGAGGTCCACGGCGGTCTTGTGGATGGAGTAGATTTGGGCGTCGAGGGGTCGGGCGACGGCGGCGTCGAAGGCGCGGCGGAGCGGGACGATGTCGATGCGTTCGTCGGGGGTGACGTGGGTCTCGGCGACGGCGGCGAGGAAGGCGGCGGCGTCGATGAGCGAGGCCTCCATGGATTCGAGATAACGCGGGCGGATGGCGTCGAGGATGGACGTGACGAGGTAAACGTAGCCGCCGCCGATGAGGAGAAGGTAAACGAGGAGGATGCGCGTGCGGATGGTCACGG
>CAZOGV010000047.1:9472-15865 GCA_964579225.1 uncultured Akkermansia sp.
TTATTCGCGCAGGGAGTAGCCTAGGCCGCGGTGGGTTTGGATCGGGTCTTCGGCGGGGGCGGCGGCGCGGAGTTTGGCGCGCAGGGTTTTGACGTGGGCGTCCACGGTGCGGTCGAAGCTGGCCTCGGGTTCGTCCCAGGCGGCGGCGAGGAGTTGCTCGCGGTTGAAGACGCGGCCGGGTTGGGCGAGGAAGGTGCGGAGGAGGCGGTATTCGATGCGGGTGAGATCGAGGGGGCGGGCGTTGAACGTGATGCGTTGGCGGAGTTCGTCGTGGACGAGTCCGGCGGAGGCGGCGGGCGTAGCGGGCACGGCGGCGATGGGGGCGGGGCGGACGCGGCGGAGGATGACTTTTACGCGGGCGGTGAGTTCGCGGGGGCTGAAGGGTTTGACGAGGTAGTCGTCGCCGCCGATTTCGAGGCCGACGATGCGGTCGATCTCGGAGGAGCGGGCGGTGAGGAAGAGGATGGGGAAATCGTGGCCGGCGGCGCGGAGTTGTTTGCAGAGTTCGAAGCCGTTGGCGTCGGGCAGGCCGACGTCGAGGACGAGGAGGGCGGGCGTCTGCTCGCGGAGGGCGGCGAGGCCGGCGCCGGCGGTGGCGCACCAGCGGGGAGCGAAGCCCTCGGTCTGGAGGGCGTAGGTGATGGTGTCGGCGATGGCGGGCTCGTCCTCGATGACGAGGATGGGCGGGGCCGCGTGCGCGGAGGGTGCGGAAAGGTCAGGCGACATTGCGTAGGGGGTAAATGGATACGGCAACGCCGGGGGAGGTCATGGCGTGGTCGGCGGGACGGGTGGGGGTGGGGAAGGCGTTGTCGGCGAAGAGGGAGGTCTCAGCGAGGGAGACGTTGGCGGGGGCGAGTTGGTAGGGAGGGTGCCAGACGCGTCCGCTGGCGAGGGCGCCGTCGCGACGGCGGGAGAAGAGCAGGTAGCGTTCGGCGAGGAAAAATTCGAGCGAGCCGGGCGCGGCGGGGGCGTAGGCGGAGGCGGAGGAGGATTTGGGGGCGTAGGCGAAGAGGTTGTCCGCGCCGTCGGGGCGACGGGATTCGAAGCGGGCGACGTCGGAGGGGAGGGCGGGGCGCGCGCCTTGCTGGCGGGCGTAAACGTAGGGTAGTGAGAAGAGGGTGCGGGCGGTTTGCACGGCGA
Organism: uncultured Akkermansia sp.; assembly: GCA_964579225.1. Classification (GTDB taxonomy): domain Bacteria; phylum Verrucomicrobiota; class Verrucomicrobiia; order Opitutales; family Opitutaceae; genus IMCC26134_A. The sequence continues at coordinate 10,613 of CAZOGV010000047.1, forward strand.
CGCGGTTGTTGCAGTCGAGCGAGTAGAACCAGACGCCGGGCGTGCCGTCGGCGGTGCGGACGTAGGTGCGGAGGTTGAGTTCCAAAAACCACGAGAGGCCGGGCACGGGCGGGCAGAAGCGCGGGCGGATGCGATCCATCCAGAAGGGCACGACGCCGAGGTAGGCGCGGTCTTCGCGGGTATCGACGAAGAGGCCGGGCGGGAGCGTGGCTTGGATGGCGGCGGGGTCCCAGGCCCAGTGCAGGAAGAGGAGGTGGCTCCATCTTTGAAACATCACCGGAGAGGCGGCGGGGCGAACGCGGGCGGCGTTGCGTTGCGCGGGGGTGGGGGTGTTCATGGCTAATTGTCGCACGCTGAAGGGCCTCGGGCGAATGGCAATGCGTGCGCGGCTTCTGTTACGGGTTTCGGACCGGCCTAGATTATGATGGAAAAGCCGGGCCACGCTGATTTACCCGACGTCTCAAACCTCTTAATGAACGTTACCGAAATCACCGCCAAGGCGAAGGTCCTCCTAGAGGCCCTGCCCTATATTCAAGATTTTCGCGGCTCCACCTTCGTGGTGAAATACGGCGGCAGTTTTATGGACGATCCCGATCCGCAGGTGCGCAACCGCGTGGCCTACGACATCGCGTTCCTCGCGGCCTGCGGCATCAACGTCGTGGTCGTGCATGGCGGCGGCAAGGCGATCACCAAGGCGATGGAGCAGTCCGGCCTGAAGTCGCAGTTCGCCCCGAACGGCATGCGCATCACCGACGAGGCCACGGTCGCGATCGTGAAGAAGACTCTCGATACCGTGGTGAACAAGGATGTGTGCGACGCCATCACGCTGGCGCGCGCCAAGCCCAAGGGACTGGCCGGCGACACCGTGCTGGTGTGCGAAAAACTCACGGTCGATGACAATGGCATGGCGGTCGATCTCGGTTACGTGGGCGAGGTCGTCGAGGTGAAGGTGAAGCTCATCAAAAAGGAGATCACCGAGGGTTTCGTGCCGGTGATTTCGCCCGTGGCCGAAGGTTACGACGGCAAGGCCTACAACGTGAACGCCGACCTGGTGGCCGGTCGCGTGGCCTCGGCGCTGCGCGCGCGTCGCCTCGTTTACATGAGCGACGTGCCCGGCCTGCTGGCGTCGCCGCCCGACCTCGACACGCTGATTTCCACGCTGAAGGTTTCGCAGGTGGACGACCTCAAGAAGCGCGGCGTGATCGACAAGGGCATGCGCCCGAAGGTCATGAGCGCAGTTCGCGCGCTCAACGAAGGCGTGCAACGCGTCCATTTCATCGATGGCCGCCTGCCGCACTCGCTGTTGTTGGAGATTTTCACCGACAAGGGCATCGGCACCGAGATCGTGCACGGCTGAGCCGCGCGCCGGGCGCGCCGGGCGCCCGCTCGCGAATTGCCACCAAGGTTTGATGGGCGGCGGCTCGCCTTTCGCAGTCGGCGCCCCTTTGATTTCACTTCCATGAGCCAGACCCAGATCGCCCAGACCGCGGCCGAAGCCGCCTACGATTCGTATGTGCTGCGCAACTACGGACGCCCCGCCATCACGCTCGCGCGCGGCGAGGGTTGCTACGTTTGGGACGACGCCGGCAAGCGCTACCTCGACTGTGCCTCAGGCATCGCGGTCAACGCGGTTGGCCACTGCCACCCGCGCTGGGTCAAGGCCGTGACCGAACAGGCCGCCACGCTCGTTCACGTCAGCAATCTCTTCCGCAACCCGCTTCAGGGCGAGTTGGCCAAGCGCCTCGTCGCGCACGCCGGACCGGGTCGTGTGTTTTTCTGCAACTCCGGCGCCGAAGCCAACGAGGGCCTGCTCAAGCTCGCCCGTCTGCACGGCATCCGGAAGAGCGGCGAAGAGGGCAAGTGCTACAAGGTGCTCTGCGCCCAAAACGCCTTCCACGGCCGCACCTTCGGCGGCATGAGCGCGACCCCGCAGGAGAAAATCCAGAAGGGCTTCCGTCCGCTCGTGCCCGGGTTCGCCTTCGGCGAGATGAACAACCTCGCGAGCTTTGCGGAACTGATCGACGACACGACGGCGGCGATCTTCGTAGAGACGATCCAAGGCGAGGGCGGTATCCATGCCGCCACTACGGAATTTTTGCTCGGCCTGCGTGATCTGTGCAACCGCCACAACCTGCTGCTCATCCTCGACGAGGTGCAGTGCGGCATCGGACGTTCGGGCAAGTTTTTCGCCTTCGAGCACGCGGGCGTGCGGCCCGACGCCATCGGCATGGCGAAGGGTCTCGGCGGCGGCTTCCCCATCGGAGCGATCTGGATCGGCGAGGGCGCGGCGGATCTTTTTCAACCCGGCATGCACGGCACGACTTTCGGCGGCACGCCGCTGGCCTGCGCGGCGGCGCTGGCCACGCTCGACATCATCCGCGATGAGGGGCTCTGTGAACACATCGCCCGCGCGAGCGGCCCGTGGCACGCGGCGTTGCGTGCGCTGGCGGACGAGTTTCCCGCGCAGGTGACCGGACTGCGCGGACTCGGCTTTATGGTAGGGCTGCAATTGACCGGCGATCCGGTGCCCTACGTGGCGGCCCTGCGCGAGGCGGGACTGCTCGCGCCTCTGGCGGGCGGCAACGTCGTCCGTTTGCTGCCTCCGCTGGTGGCCACCGAGGAAGAGCTGGCGGAGTCGGCCGCGATTCTGCGCAAGGTGTTTGCCGCGAAGGCGGCGGCGTAGGCGTGCGGAAACACAGGCAGGAATGCGCCAGAGGCGCACAAGTGCCTGTGTCACTTGGCCGACGTCACGTTTTCGCGCCGGGGTCGAGTTTACCCTCGCTCGACGGGGGCGCGCGGCTTTATGCAAACCCGCTTCACTCGACAGACATGAAGCACTTTCTAAAAGAGACGGACCTCAAGCCGCACGAAGTGGCCGAGGTATTTGCCCTGGCCCATGACCTCAAGGCCAAGCGTGGCCGCCATACCCCGCCCGTGCTCCAGCACCAGACGTGGGCGATGATTTTTTCCAAGTCGTCCACCCGCACGCGCGTCTCGTTCGAGGTCGGCATCCATGAGCTCGGCGGCAACCCGCTTTTCCTGAACAAGAACGACATCCAGCTCGGTCGCGGCGAATCCATCGAGGACACCGCCAAGGTGTTGTCGCGCTTCGTTCACGGTCTGATCGTGCGCACCTACGACCACTCCGAGGTCGAGCGTCTGGCCGCGGCGGGAACCATCCCGGTGATCAACGCGCTCACGGATTTTCTGCATCCCTGCCAGATCTACACCGACGCCTTCAGCATGGCCGAGCGCTGGGCCAAGACGGCCGGCAGCGGCGGCGAGTTGTTGGCGTCGCTGCAGGGCCGCAAAATAGCCTTCCTCGGCGACACCGCGTGCAACATGGCCAATTCGTGGGTCCTCGGCGCGAATCTCTTCGGCATGAAAATCTCGCTCGCCGGTCCGGCGGGTTTCGAGCCCTCGGCGGAGTTCAACACCTTGCTCGCGAAGGAAGGTTTCGCCGGCGGTTACGAGTTCACCACCGATCCCTACGAGGCGGTGAAGGATGCCGACGTGGTTTACACCGACGTGTGGGTGAGCATGGGCAAGGAAGAGGAGAAAAAGGAACGCCTCGCGCTCATGGCGCCTTACAGCGTGACCGCCGAACTCTTCGCCGCCGCCAAGCCGGACGCGCTTTTCATGCACTGTCTGCCCGCCCATCCCGGCGAGGAAGTGCAGCAGGCCGTCCTCGATAACCCGCGCTCCATTATCTTCGATCAGGCGGAGAACCGCCTCCACGTGCAAAAAGCCATCATGGCCGTGCTCGCCAGCTCCAAGGTCCGCGCCTAAGCGTCCGTATTAACTGCGGATGGCGCGGATGCGCGCGGATAGAATGGATTTTATCCGCGTTTATCCGCGTAATCTGCGGTCGAACCCTTCTCTCTTCCATCACCCAATGAAAATCGTTCTCGCATACTCCGGTGGTCTCGACACCTCCGTCATCGTCAAGTGGCTCAAGGAAAAATATGACGCCGAAATCGTCACCTTCGCGGCCGACGTCGGTCAGGAGGAGGAACTCAAAGGTCTCACCGCCAAGGCCAAGAAGACCGGCGCCTCCAGGCACTACACCCTCGATCTCGTCGAGGAATTCGCGAAGGACTACATCTACCCGATGATCCGCGCCAACGCGGTTTACGAGGGCCAGTATTACCTCGGCACCTCCATCGCCCGTCCGCTCATCGCCAAGGCCCAGGTCGAGATCGCGCGTAAGGAAAACGCGGATACGGTCGCCCACGGCGCCACCGGCAAGGGCAACGACCAGGTGCGCTTCGAACTCACCTACATGGCGCTCGCCCCCGACCTCACCATCCTCGCCCCCTGGAAGATGGAGGACTACCGCGCCGAGTTCCCCGGCCGCGCCGAGATGATCGCCTACTGCGCCAAGCATAAGATCCCCGTCGAGGCCTCGCTCAAGAAGCCCTATTCGATGGATCGCAACCTCCTCCACATCTCCTACGAGGCCGGCATTCTCGAAGATCCCTGGTTCGACCCGACCACCAAGGAGAACAAGGAGATGTTCAAACTCTCCGTTTCCCCCGAGGACGCGCCGGACAAGGCCGAGTATGTCGAACTCGAGTTCGTGAAGGGCGACTGCGTGGCGGTGAACGGCAAGAAGCTCACCCCCGGCAAGGTCCTCAAAACCCTCAACAAACTCGGCGGCAAGCACGGCATCGGCCGCGTGGACATCGTGGAAAACCGCTTCGTCGGCATGAAGAGCCGCGGCGTCTATGAGACTCCGGGCGGCACCATTCTGATGCAGGCGCACAAGCAGATCGAGACGCTCACCCTCGACCGCGAGGTCGAGCATCTGCGCGACTCGCTCATCCCGAAATACGCCGAGCTCGTTTACAACGGCTTCTGGTTCGCGCCCGAGCGCGAGGCCCTGCAGGCCTTCGTGGACAAGACCCAGGAGTGCGTGACCGGCACCGTTCGCCTGAAGCTCTACAAGGGCAACATCATCACCGTCGGTCGCAAATCGAAGTATTCCCTCTACGACGAGAACATCGCGTCGATGGAAGGCGTGAAGAGCTGGTATAACCAGAGCGACTCCACCGGCTTCATTCGCCTCAACGGCCTGCGCCTCCGCGCCCGCGCGCTGAACCAGGGCGGGCCGAAGCTCTGAGCGGCGTAGTTTAAGTTTGAATACGAGCCGCGCCCGGTCTTCCGGGCGCGGCTTTTTTTGTGTAGGGCGGGGTCGCCGCACCCCGCCGCCATGCGCAAACCCGGCGATGCGATGCGGCGGGGTGCGGCGAC
>CAZOGV010000048.1:0-15819 GCA_964579225.1 uncultured Akkermansia sp.
ACGCCGGCGACGCGCTCGGCCGACACCAAACCGTTCTCCAGGCTGAGCTGGAGGAGTTGTTTGGCGTAAGCGCGGATCTTGGCGGTGGGAGCGGCCATGAGTGGGGAAGTCGAGGAGTCGAGAGGTCGAGAGGTCGAGGAGTCGAAAAGCGGGACAGCTTTTAGACGGAGGTGAGCTCGCGGGTGGCGGTCTCGTTGTAGGCGACGCGGTCGGCGTCGGTGAGGCGCTTGGCGAGCACGCGCTCGGTGGTGGCGACCACGAGGCGGGCGATTTCCTTCTGGGCGTCGGCGAGCATCTTCTTGTGCTCGAGCTCGATGGCCTGCTGGGCCTTGGCGATGAGGGCGTTGGCGCGCTCCGTCGCGGCAGCGGTCTCGCGCTCGGCGAGCTCCTTGGCGGCCTTGCGGGATTCGTCCACGATCTTGTTGGCCTCGACCTGGGCGGCTTTCAGCTGGGCGGCGGCGGCAGTGGTGGCCTCGGCGAGCTTGATGGCGGTGGCCTCAGCGTTCTTCAGGCCGGCCTCGATCTGGCAGTTGCGCACATCCATGGTGGCGAGCACGGGCTTGATCGCGAAGTAGTAGAGCGTGGCGGCGAGGATCGCGAAGCTCACGAACTGCATGGCCACGTATCCGGGCTGGATGCCGAAAGACTCGGCTAGCCCAGAGCCCGTTTTCGCTAAATCACCAAGCAGACTAGACTGCTCAGCTGTGTTGACGCTTTCGATAACGGTGGCGAGTAGGGCAAACATGGCGCGGTCGTGGAGATAAACTACGGGAAAGTTTTAGGGCGGTGTAATCACGGCGGATGACACCGCCCGTATAAAAATAAGCGTAAAAAGCTTACTTGATCAGAATCATGGCCAAGATACCGAGACCTTCGGCGAAGGCGCCGAGAACGAGGGCGAGGGGGAGGATTTTGCCTTGGGCCTGGGGGTTGCGGCCGACGGCCTCAACGGTGCGGAAGCCGATCAAACCGACGGCGATAGCGGCGCCGAAAACGGCGAGACCGGCGGCAATGTTACCAGTGATGGCGGCGAGGAGGGACATATGCGTGTGTGTTTAGGTTGTTGTTTGGTTGAACCCGAAAACCTGCGTTTGGTGTGGCACGTGGGCCCGCGATGGCTTTCAGGAAAAGTGGGGAAAGATATCAGTGCTTTGCAGGTTCGGCGTGCGAGTCGGCGGCGGTATGATCGTGGCCGTGGCCGTGCTCGTCGTGACCGTGGTCATCTCCGTGGTTGCAGATCAGACCAATGTAAACCGAGGACAGCAGGGTGAAGACAAAGGCCTGAACAAGGCCGACAATGATCTCGAGGAAGTAGAAAACGAAAATGAAGCCGGTTGCGTGAAGCAGATTTTCGCCGCCGTAGACGTTACCGAAAAGACGGGCCGATAGAGTAATCGGGCGCATGCCGATAGAGATGAGCTCAATGATGCCAACGAGGAAGAACACCACGGTGAGGAAGTAATACATCCCGGGGTGAAGCTCGTTCTTACCCGCCTTGTTGCCGAAGAGGTCGTTCCAGATGAGTTTTGGACCGGCGTATTTTAGAATCAGGATGATCCAGGCACCGAAGGAGAAGAGGGCGAGGGCAATGGTGCCGTTGGCTTCGGAGGTGTGGGGACGGAAGAGCGCGGTGTTGACCACGAACTTGCCGGTTTCCGAATCGGTGTAACCCCAGCCGGCGGTGCCGACGAAGGGCAGGAGGCCGGACAAATTGTGCACCAGAATAAAGATAAAGAGACAGAGGAGAATCGGGAAGGCGGTAGGCATGGCCTTCTTGCCGACGATGGGCTCAAGCATGTCCTTGAGCGTGGTGATCAGGCTTTCGAAGACGGCCTGGCCGCGACCTGGGACGATCTTAGGCGTGCCGACGATCAGCCGAATACCGATGATCAACAGGGTGGTGACCAGGAAACTCGTAAGGATGGAGTTCGAGATCGGCAGGTTGATGAAGGGGGACAGATCGCTCGGGGCGGGATCGGCCGCGTGCGCCGTCGCCGCAAAGGCCGCCAAGAGCGGGAAAGCGACGAGGGTTTTGAGGGCGGAAGAGAAAACGCGGAGAGCCATGGAAAGAGGGGAAAAGAGCAGGAACTAGCTAGCCACGAGAGGATGCGTCAATCTTGGAAACGACGGGGGTTCTTTCCGGACATGGTTCATTAGGACGAAAACGGCCGTTTACTCGCGGGGCCAATGTCGGATTTTTCCTGTTCAAAACCATCGCCGGCGACCCGCAGGGCCGTGAACGATTGAGGCGCGCCGGCGAGGGAGCGCTCCTCAAAAACCGATACATGCTCGAAGGGCCACGGAGCCTCCTCGGCGGTCGCGAGACGCCAGAGCGCGTGCGAGGCGACCACCTCGCGGGCGTAGGAAAAATAATCCGGGTGGTCGGTGCGAAAATGCAGCGCAGCCCCGGGCGCGGTGAGCGGAGCCAAGGTGTCAAGCAGGGTGGATTGCAGCACGCGGTGCTTCCAATGCCGGCGCTTGGGCCAGGGGTCGGAGAACAACACAAATACCCGCCCGAGGCGCGGAGCGGAAGGCAGCGCGGCGAGCGCGGAAAGAAACAGGGCGGCCTCGGCCTGCACGAACACCAGATTGGCCAGCTTGGCGCGGACCGCCTTGCGCTCGGCCCGCTCGATGCGGTCGCCGATGAGGTCGATGCCCACGCAAAATTCCCCGGGATGCGCCGCCGCGTAGGCGTTGAGGTAATGTCCGTGACCGCAGCCCAGCTCCAGGGTGAGGGGCGCACCGACGGGCAGGCGCGGGAAAAAACTCTCGCGCAGGGCGGCGAGGCGTTGAGTCAGCAGGGAGTCGTAGAGTTCCAGCGGCACGAAAAACCGTGAGCATCCGGCGAGCGGCGGCCCGCGCTCAACGATGAAGTGCGGAGGCCGGGCCCGCTCCACCGCCGCCGCCGACATGCGGCGACAGGGTGGCATGCACCGGCAGCGTGAAATAAAACGTGGTCCCCTCCCCCACCCTGCTCTCCACCCACACGCGCCCGCCGTGCAGCTGCACGATGTGCTTCACGATGCTGAGACCGAGACCCGTGCCGCCCTTTTCGCGCGAGCGGCCTTTATCCACGCGATAAAAACGCTCGAAGATGTGCGGCACGTCCTCGGCAGGGATGCCAGGACCGTTGTCGCGGACCGCGATCTCGACTGTATCCACAGATTCGATACGCGCAATGAGCTCGATGCGGGAGCCGCGCGGCGTGTATTTGAGCGCGTTGGAAACGAGGTTGTCCAACACCTGCCCGAGCTTAAGCGGATCGGCGAAGATGGCGGGCAGCGCGGGATCGACCGCGAGGCCGAGGCGATGGCCCTCGGCGGCGGGGCGGGTGCGGAAGTCCTCCAGCGCGGCGGCGAGCACGGGCGCGAGGTCCACGCGCTCGCGCGCGAGCCCGGGCTGGGCGGATTCGAGACGCGAGAGCGCGAGCAAATCCTCAAGCAGCGAATTTAGGCGCTCGGTGTGCCGCTGAATGGTGCGGAGAAATTTTTCGCGGTCGGTCAGCGGCATCTCGTCGTGCGAATCCACCAGCGTCTCGACGTAGCCCTTGATGACGGAAAGCGGCGTGCGGAGTTCGTGGGATACGTTGGCGACAAACTCCTTTCGCACGTTCTCCAGGCGCTTTTGGCGCGTGATGTCGTGCAACACGAAGAGCAGGCCGGGGGTCTTGCGACCGTTGAGCGGACCGACCGCGGAGCCCGTCACTTCAAGCCAGGTGGAGCCCTGCGCTTCCACGAACTCGATTTCCTGACGAGGCGTGGCGCGTCCCTCGCGCACCGCCTGCACGTGGCGGAGAAAGGCGTCGCTGTGCAGCGCGAGTTCGAGGCGCTCGCCGATGATGCGACCGGCCTTGGGGAAAATCGCGTGAAAAGCCTGGTTGGCCAACAGCACGTAGTTGTGCGCGTCGATAAGCAGCACGGCCTCCTGCACCGAACCGAGCGTCGCCTCCAGCTGCGCGAGCTGGCCGGTGTGCTGCTGGTCGAGGCGGTTCACCTCGGTGACGAGTTCGCCGGCGCTGACGCAAAGTTCGTCCCAATCCTTGCCCAAGGCGCCGGGCAGATCGTCGCGCAAGAGAACACGGCGGTTGATGATCGCTTCACGCAACGCGGCCACCGCACGGCGATGCGTGACGAAGCGGGAAAACGCCACCCCTAGAGCGATCAACAAAACGATCAGGAAGAAGGGCAGCATGAAGGAGAGATGAGGCGGCGCGACGTGGAGGAAAAGCGTGAAGCCGAAGCAGGACAGCTCCCCCAGCCCGCTCGCCGCTCTCGCGCGCTATCGAAAGGAGACGGCGGCGGTCGGGAACTCAGGTGTTGGCGGCTTCGGCGGAACGACGCTCGGCGAAACGATAACCCACCCCGCGAATGGTTTCGATCCAGTCGGCCTCGTCGCCGAGCTTCTCGCGCAGACGACGCACATGCGTATCCACCGTGCGGGTCTCTATCTCGGTCTCGTAGTTCCAGACGTTGATCAAAAGATGCTCGCGCGTCTGCACCCGACCGCGGCGCTCCAACAAAAGCCGCAGCAACTTAAACTCCGTGGCAGTCAACTCGACCGGCTCGCCGCCCACCGTCACCGCATGACGCTCGCCATCCACGACGATGCGTCCGGCAGACAACAAACGAGGCGCCTCAGGCGCGCCGTCATTGACCCTACGCAAAATAGTCTGGATTCTAAGGACCAACTCTTTGGTGCTAAATGGCTTACAAAGATAGTCGTCCGCACCCGTCTCCAAACCCTGGATTCGGTCGCTTTCCTCAGCCTTGGCGGTGAGGAAAATCACCGGAACCTTCTTCAGCTTCGGATCGGCGCGCAGCATGCGACAAATCTGAATGCCGCTCAAATCAGGCATCATCACATCGAGCACCACCAAGTCGGGCATGAAGGTGCGGGCGAGACCGATGCTGCGATTGGGATCGTTGAGCGTCTCGACCACAAATCCCTTGGCCTTGAGCGTGTAGGCCAGCAGCTCGGTGACGTCCGTCTCGTCGTCCACGACGAGGATTTTGTGCGGGGTGGAGGAGGTGTTTTCCGACATGGCGACGGGCGGGTTTCAGGAACGAAATTACGACAAATAGACAGGGTTCTAAACAATCAGGTAATGAATAACTAAGACGCACACCATGGCGAGCTAGGCGAAAGCTTTGGTGTTTCACAAATGTTACAGGGCTCAAGATTGCGCGCCGAGCTAACTCCATCCGCCCCCGCTCCCCTACCCCAGACAGCTGCTGCCCGCCTTCTCAACCGTCCCTCTTGCGCGAGCCCAAGAGCACCATCAGCACGCTGATATCCGCCGGATTCACCCCGCTTATGCGAGCTGCCTGCCCGAGTGAAACTGGCCTGGCGGCGACCAGTTTTACCCGGCTTTCGGCGCGCAAACCCTTCACCGCTGTGTAGTCAAAATCCGCCGGGATCTTGATCTTTTCGACATCGGCCAAGCGTGCGACCTGACGCTCCTCGCGCGCCAGATAGCCCGCGTAAGCGACGCGATACAGCACCTCGTCGCGCTCCGCCGCCGGCATGGCCTGAAGCTCCGGCGGCAAGGCGGCCGCGCACGCCCCGAAGCCTGAAACCGGAGCCGCCGCACCCGGGTTTTCCGACGCGGCGGAGGGCGCCGTGGCCGCCCCGGCGGGCACGGCATGACCGGCCAAAACCCGCCGCACATGATCCGCCCAAGTCCCCTGCCCCACCCCGCTGCCCGAGGCGGGACGCGTCTGCTCCAGCCGGGCCACCCAGTCGTAAATTCGCGCCGCCTTGGCCTCGATGCGAGCGAGGCGGGAAGGCGATACCAGCCCGCACGCCCGCGCGTGATGCACGAGGCGCAGCTCCGCGCTGCCATGGTTGAAGAGCAGCCGATGCTCCGCCCGACTGGTAAACATGCGGTAGGGCTCGCGCGTGCCCTTGGTGACGAGGTCATCGATCAAAACCCCGATGTAGCCCTCGTGACGAGCGATGATCAGCGGCTCCTCTCCCCTACCCTTGCGCACGGCATTTACCCCCGCGATCAGCCCCTGACACGCCGCCTCCTCGTAGCCGGAAGTGCCGTTGATCTGCCCGGCGAAGAAAAGGTTCTCCACCTTGCGCGATTCGAGCGACGGAAACAACTGGGTGGGCGGAGCGAAGTCATATTCGACCGCGTAAGCCGGGCGCAGCAACTCCGCCCGCTCCAAACCCGGGATGCTTCGCACCATCTCCACCTGCACCGAAAAAGGCAACGAGGTGGAAAGTCCGTTGATATAAAACTCGTTCGTCGCCCTACCCTCCGGCTCCAGAAACAGCAGATGGCGCGGCTTGTCGGCGAAACGCACAAACTTATCCTCGATAGAGGGGCAATAACGCGGCCCCACGCCCTCGATCTCGCCCGAATACATGGCCGAAAGATGCAGATTATCGCGCACCAACTGGGCCGTGCGCTCGGTCGTGTGAGTCATCCAGCACGGCACCTGTCCGTGCCCGGCCAGCCACCCCAGCCTATCCTCACGCAGCGGCACGCCGCCCGCAGGCGGGTGTTCCACGTGGAACAAAGGCTCGGCGTCGCGCGTATCGTGGAACGCAAACAGGGTCGGAGAGGCATCTCCGTGCTGCGGCTCCATCTTCGAGAAGTCGATAGAGCGCCCCAATAGCCGTGGCGGCGTGCCGGTTTTTAACCGCTGCAGCTCGATTCCCGCCTCCAGAAAACTGGCCGAAAGCGTCTTCGCGCTGAAGTCCCCCAAGCGCCCGCCTTCGGTCTTGTTCGTGCCGATGTGCATAAGACCGCGCAAAAAGGTGCCCGTGGTCACCACCACGGTGCGGCCATGGAAGTCCAAATCGAGATTAGTGCGCACACCAACAACCCGCCGCACACCATCCGAACCCGACTCATAGATCAGCCCGGTGACCGTCGCTTGAAACAGCTGAAGACCAACCTGCAGCTCCAGGGTGTGTTTTAGCCGAAATTGATAGGCCTTTTTATCGCACTGAGCCCGGGGCGACTGGACCGCTGGTCCCTTGGATTCGTTTAGCAGGCGAAATTGAATCGCCGTGAGATCGGTATTGATGGCCATTTCCCCACCCAAGGCATCGATTTCGCGCACGATCTGGCCCTTCGCCTGACCGCCGATGGCCGGGTTGCAGCTCATCTGGGCCACCGTATCGAGATTACCCGTCAGCAGCAGCGTGCGCGCACCCGTGCGCGCGGCGGCGAGCGCGGCTTCGCAGCCGGCGTGGCCGGCACCGCAAACGATCACATCATAGGGCAGGGTGGTGGAGTCGGACATGGGCGCGTGTATGCCTCATGCCCGCAATTTGCCGCCGAAAGCGCAAAAACAAACCACGCACGGTCGTCCTGCGCGGTTCAGAGGTGTGGCGCGTCATTTTCCGATGCAGAAGTTGGCAAAAAGCGCGTCGAGCATGCGCTCGTTGTCCACTCGGCCCGCGATCTCGCCCAAGGCGTCCATGCCCGCGCGCACATCGCCCGAAACCAACTCGATGGGCATGGGCGCGGCAGCGGACAAGCCCGCCAAGGCCTCGCGCAAACTCGCCTCCGCCCGGCGCAGGGCGTCCGCGTGACGCGCATTCACCGCGATTTGCTCCTCAGCAAAGAGCTCCGGACGCAGACCGTCCGCCAGCTCCACAATGGCCTCACACAAGGCCTTGATGCCTGTTCCCTGGAGCGCGGAGACCTCAAGGCGGCGAAACGGGGACTCCGACCCACCGCCCACGCAGGCCGCGCCCGGGACCGCCAAATCGATCTTATTGGCCACCACCAAGGTTTTCTCGGGCGTTAAATGCCGCGCAAATACCTCGGGCAAGCCGGCCGACGCCGACGCCAATGGCGGCGCGGCGGGCAGGGCAGGGGACTCGGATTCGCTCGCCGCCGCCACGGCATCAACCACCCAGAGCACCAGATCCGCCTCCGCCAGCCGCTCAGCGGTCTTGGCGATGCCCAAGCGCTCCACTTCGCCCGGCGTCGGGTTGAGTCCGGCGGTATCGATCAACCGCAAAAGATGCGGCCCCACCTGCAAACGCTCCTCGATGAAGTCCCGCGTCGTGCCCGGCTCGGCGCTGACCAAGGCCCGCTCGTGGCCGACCAACGCGTTGAGCAAACTGCTTTTCCCGGCATTGGGCGCGCCGAGGAGCACGGTTTTAAGCCCATCCCGCAATAGGTCCCCGTAGCGGTGGGTGGCGAGCAGGCGATGTGTTCCACGTAGAACATCGCTCAAATCCGCCTGCACCTGGCGGCGATTTTCGGGCGGCAAATCCTCGTCCGGAAAATCGATATACACCTCGATACGTGCCAAGATGCTCAATAGCCGGGCGATCAAACCCTCCAAGTGCCGCCCCAGGTCTCCTTGCAACTGGCGCTGCGCCGCCGCCAAAGCTCGCTCGCTGCGCGCATGAATGAGGTCGGCCACCGCTTCGGCTTGGGTGAGCTCGATCTTCCCGTTCATGAAGGCCCGGCGACTGAATTCCCCGGACTCCGCTGCGCGACAGCCACGTTTAAACAAATCACCGATGATAAGCTGAACTATCAGGGGATTGCCGTGGCAGCTTAGCTCCAACGTATCCTCGCCTGTGGCTGTGCCCGGTCCGGCGGTGTAAATCCAAACCAGATCATCCAGTATCCGCTCCTCGCCCATGGCACGGTAGCGGCCGAAATTGGCCCGTCGCGAAACCACTGTCTCCGGTGCACGGCCAAAAATCTCCGCCGCCAACGGCAGGCAGGCAGGCCCGCTTACGCGAATAAGCGCCAACGCCGAGGTGCCTCCCGGCGTAGCGGGCGCCACGATCGTATCCCCGGCTTCGGAGCCGCATGGCAGGGTGGGGGAGGGGGGCAGAATAGGAGGCTTCATCATCGAAACGCGCACGGGATTTACTTGCCCCATATCACCGCAGACTAGCCAGGGCCCGATCCAGCGGAATCGCGTGGCGACGCCGGTCGAGGAAGATGTTCACCTCGTTATAGCCCGCCTCGCGCAACAAGCCGATCGCCTCCACATAGCGATCCGCCACCCGCCCCGGCCGGTGCGCATCCGCCCCCAGCACCACAGGAATCCCACGCTCCTGCATCAACGCGAGCTGACGCGGACTGGGGTTCATCTCGGGCAAGGCTTTGAGCACACCGCTCGTATTCAACTCCATCGCCACGCCCGTGGCGGCGATCCGGTCCAGCGATTTTTCGATAAATGGCTGAATACGAGGGAAATGCCACGCTGCTACCGACTCGTTTTTAACCAAATCCGGGTGCGAGAGCGTATCAAATAGCCCCGTCTCGGCCGCTTGGGCCAAATGTTCATAATACGTTTGCTGATAGGCAAATACATCACCCGTGAAATACTGCTGGCGATAGTCGCCGATCTGATAATGCACGCTGCCCAGCACGTGGTGCAGCGGCACGCGCCGGTGCAGAGCCTCCAGCCAGGGCTCCAGACCCGGCCAGAAATCGCTTTCGAGACCGAGCCGCACATCGAGACGGCCGGCAAAACGCTCGCGCGCCCGCTCCACCATGGCGACATAGGTATCAAATTCTCCCTCCGCCATGCGCACATCCTTCGACCAACCGTTGGGAAGAGGACAATGACACGTGAAGATGACCCCCTTCAGCCCGCGCCGCAGCGCGTGCTCGCAGTATTCCTCCGGCTCGCCTTCCGCATGCTTGCAGAGCGGCGTGTGGCAGTGGGACTCGTAGAGGATGGGCGCGGCGTTCATCCCTCAGACAAACACCCCTCGCACACCTCCGTCAACGAGGCCGGATGATCAACAGCGCCCGGTCGTCGTGACGAGGCGCGAGAGTGCAGAATTGCCGCAGATAACGATCAAAGCGCCGCAATATATCCGCCAACGGATCTTTTTGATTCCGCCGCAAGGCGTCCACCAGCCGATCCCGGCCAAATTCGTCGCCCGAGACATTGCAGGCCTCGTTGATTCCGTCGGTGTAGAGCGCGAGCAGATCGCCCGGCTCCAGCACCACGCGCCCTTCGTCGAGCGTCACGTCAAACAACTCTTCCGGCGCCATGCCCAAGGCCATGCCACCGTCCCCCAGCAGCACGGGCGCGCCCCCGCCCGCCTTGAGCAACAAGCCGGCCTCGTGCCCGGCGCGGCAGAAGCGCAACGCCATTGTATCCAAATTTAGGATACCATAAAAAAGCGTGATGAACATGCCCGGCGGCATGTCCGGCTGGAGCGCCCGGTTGACGCGCCGCAGCACCGCCGCCGGCGAAAGTTCGCCCGGTGCGCACAAACGCAGGCTGGCGCGACACGCCGCCATCATGAGCGCGGCGGGCGCTCCCTTGCCGGACACGTCCGCGATCACGAAACCGTGATGCCGCTCATCCACCGACAACACGTCGTAATAATCGCCGCCGAGCTGCTGCGACGGCTCCGAAAGCACCTCCACCTCGAGTCGTTCCAGCGAGGGAAACCGGCTCGGCAAAAGGTGCTGCTGCACATCGCGCGCGAGGGCGAGTTCGCGCTCTTGCGCGACACGTTCCCCCGCCTCGGCATTTATTCGCTCCGTGATGTCCGTGATCAGGCCCTCGTGGTGGGTGATGTTTCCATTCTCGTCCACGCGCACGATGGTGTGGTCGTCCACCCAGCGCGTGGAGCCGTCCGTGCACTGGATGCGATACTCCTGCGTGTATTCCAAATGCCCTGCGGCCGCATGCGCATCCACCTCCGCGCCCACCCGCTCGCGATCCTCCGGATGCGTGATGTCGCGAAAACTCAGCCGCCGCCCGATCAAGTCCTCCGGCGCGTAGCCGAACTGCCGCACGCTCGCCGACACAAATTCCACCGGCCAGCTCCCGCCCTCCGCCCGCCAAAGCACCACCACCGAAGGCGAACGGTTCACGATGCGGGCCATCTCCTCCAAACGCGCCAGCGCGGTGCTCAGCTCCTGCTGCGCTTGGCGCCGCACCGAAATATCACGCCCCACCCCGAAAAACGCCCGCCGCCGATCGCGATCGCTATAGGCCGAACCCGCCGAAGCGTGCCAAATCCATCGTCCATCGCGATGACGCACCCGATATTCGATGCCTTCACCGTCGCCACCCGTATTCAAAGTGCGCGAGAAAAACTCATCCCACAGCACCAAGTCCTCCGGGTGCAGATAATCGCGAAATGCCGTGCCGATGACTTCGTCCACCGGATGCCCCAGCTTCACCGTCCAGGCCTGCGACACGAATTTGAAACGCCCCTCCGGCGTGAGCGCGTAAAGAATCTCGCTCGCGGTTTGGATATACGTGCGCCACCGCGACTCCGTGCGCCTCAGCTCCTCCTCCGCCAAATGCCGCGCCGTGATGTCCTCCAGCATCGCGAAGTCATGCGTGATGCGCCCGTCCTTTTCGCGCACCACCACCACAGTCAAGACCGCCCACACCGTGCGCCCGTCAGGCTGCAAATAACGCTTCTCCAACATGAACGAGTCGCGTTTTCCGGCGTAAACCTCCACGTTCAACTCCTCCTGTCGCCGCCAGTCGTCCGGATGCGTCACCCGTTTCACATTCGCCAGATCGCTCGCCTGCTCGCGGGTGAGGCCGATCAACTCGCAGAAGCGCTGGTTCACGTGATTAAACCCCGGTTTCCCGTCCGCGTCGAACTCCCGCCAGCTCAACCCGATCGGCGAATGATCAAACAACAGCTGAAGCTCGCGCGTTTTCAGGGCCAACTCCCGCTCCGCCCGCACCAAGCGCGTCACATCCGTGCGGATCGAAAGATAACCCAAGCGACGTCCCGCCAAACCGAGGAGCGGCAGGATGGTGGTCTGCACCCAATAAAGACTCCCGTCCTTCGCCCGGTTACAGATCGCCCCGCGCCAGATCTCCCCCTCCAGGATGCGACTCCACAACTGCACATAAAACGAATCCGGATGCTCGCCGGACTTCAGGATACGATGCGTTTTCCCCAACAATTCCTCCGCCGCATAGCCCGAGATTTCGCAGAAGCGCGCGTTCACATAGCGGATGATTCCATGTTCGTCCGTCAGCGCCACGACGTCATGTTCGTCGAGACCCTGGCGCAACCAGGCCAGCAGCATCGGTTCGTAGGCATCGAGCGTGGCATGGAGCAACGGCGCGGGGATAGTCATAAATATCTATGGCAAAGGGTAGGGGACTTAACGCACGCGTCCAGCCTGCGCGTGCCCGCCGCGCGCCTACCCCTTTACCGCGCCCGCCGTTATGCCTCTCACCAAGTGTCCCTGCAGGAAAACGTAGATCGCGAGAATCGGCACCGTCACGATCACGATGCCCGAGAACAACAAGCCCTGGTCGGAGCGGTATTGCGCCGTGATCGCCAGATTCGCCAAGCCCAGCGGCAGCGTCTTTTCGTCCGCGCCGCCCATCAGCATGAAGGCGAAAAAATACTCCTTCCACACACCGATGAACTGAAAAATCGCCACCGTCACCAAGCCCGGCCGCGCCAGCGGCAACATCACCCGCCAAAACGCCTGCGACTCCGTGCATCCATCGATCAACGCCGCCTCGTGCAACGATCTCGGCAGGCTCCGGAAAAATCCCGCCAAAATAAAAATCGCGAAGGGCAACCCGTTCGCCGTGTAAACCAACACCAACCCGAAGCGCGACTCCAGCAAACCCATCGCCCGCAGCTCGAAAAACAAGGGCACCATCGCCAACTGCGCCGGCACCATCAGCCCCGCCAGAAACAACCCGTGCGTGAAGCGCCCCCACGGATGATAAAACCGCGCCAGCGCATACGCCGCCATCGCGCCGAGCAACAGGATCAGCCCCACCGACGCCGTCGTCACCAAGGCCGAGTTCCAGAAATACCCCCCCAACCCCGACTCATTCCACGCCCGCGCGTAGGCCGAGCCGTCGATCTCCGCCCAGGTCGGAAACGCCAACGGCGAGCGCAGGATGGTCGCGTCGTCCTTGAAAGATGAATACACGACCCAGACCATCGGAAACACCACCCAGGCCAGGTAGCCCGCCAACGCGACGCCGACCAGCAACCTCGACAACCGGAATCCGCCGCGCTCGCTCATAACTCCACCGCCTCCCGCCGCGTCGCGCGCAGCACCGCCAGACTCGCCACCAACACCAACGCGAAAAGCACCACCGCGATCGCCGCCGCCCGTCCCGCCTGAAACTCCGTGAACAGCGCTCCGACCATGAACGTGCCCAGCGTATGCACGCCCGCCGCCGGATCCTGCGCGGTCAGCAACCACACCAGCTCGAAAGCATTGAGCCCGCCGATAACCAAAAACACCGCCGAGATCACCAACACCTCACGAATCAGCGGCAACGTGATAGTGAAAAACTGCCGCGTCGGCGACGCCCCGTCCATCTCCGCCGCCTCGTAAAGCTCGTCCGGCACGCCCTGCATCGCCGCCAGATACAGCACCAGGTTAAACCCGCACGCCATCCACAGGTAGATCGGCACCAGCGACCAATACAGCCGCGACTGCGCCAGCCACGCGTGCCCTTCAAACCCCTCGAAACCCACCGCCACCAACGCCGCGTTCACGAACCCGCTCGTCGGCTCGTAGGCCGCCAGCCAGATCAAGGCCGCCGCGATTCCGCCGAGCAGATTCGGAAACAGCAGCACCACCCGAAACAACCCCGCCCCGCGCCCGCCGCGATGGATATACGCCGCCATCCCCAGCGCCACCGGCACCACCACCAGCGGCGGCACCGTCATCAGGAAAATGTTGTTCTTCAGCGCCGACCAAAACACGTCGCTCTCCAGCAGCAGCCAGCGAAAATTGAAAAGCCCCGCCCACGTCATCTCGCCAAAGCCGTCCCACCGCACCAGCGCTCCCGCGAACGCCGCCGCGCCCGGCAACACCACGAACGCCGCGTAAACCGCCAGCGCCGGCCCCACGAACGCCGCGCCGAAACGTCCGCCCAGCCGGCCAAACCCGCCTTGTGCCGCCGCCGTTTCACCGCCACCGCCGCCCGCTCCGCCGCGTCGCGGCCACGCCATCCAAGCCACCGCCAACATCACCACCAGCCCCAGCGCCGCCGCGCGTCCGCCGTGCCGCACCGTCACATGATCGGGCGTCGCCGCACGCAGACGCTCCACCTCGGCCGCCGCCTCCAGCCGCGCGCCGAATTCCTCCGCCGAGATGCGCCCCGTCATCAGCTCGTAGCGCAGATTGGTCAGCGCCTGCGATAGCGTCGCCTGCCCTGCCGCGCCCGTCGCCGGCGCCGCGTCGAAAGCCGCCGGACTGCGCGCCAGCAACGCCGCCGTGTCCGCCATGCGCGGCGAATAATCCTCCGGCCCGGTCGCGCGCAACGCCACCGGCGCATCCGCCATCGAGGCGAAGCGCTTAGCCCGCTCCCGCGAGGTCAGAAACCGGAAAAAATCCACCGTCGCCCGCTCCCGCTCCGCGTCGCCCGACTTGAACAAAAAGTAATAGCCGCTCTGCGCCTGCACCGTATCCGGTAAACCAATACCATCCGCAAACACCGGCAGATTCATCGCCCCGAGTTCAAACTCCGCCGGCAGCCGGTCGCGCATCTCGTTCGCGAACCACGAGGCAGAGAGAGTCATCGCGCAACGCCCCTCCAAAAACGCCAGCTGCGCCGCCGTGTGCGTCATACCCTCCCAGCCGCGCACCAGATGCCGCGTCGCCACCCGCCGCAACACCTCCGCTGCGCGCACGAAACGCGGATCGTCCCGCGTGCCCGGCGCAAGCGCGTGATAGGCGGCGTAACCTTCGTCGCCCACCAGATTGTGATGCGCCGCGCGCAAAATCGCGTCGCCGTAACGCATCGTCACCCCAGGCAAAGACAGCGGCGCCACGCCCGCCGCCTCCATGGTTTCACAGAGCGCAAAGAACTCGTCCCACGTGCGCGGCACCTCCCAGCCGTGGCGTCGAAACAGCGCCTTATCATAAAAAATCGTCCAGATCGCATAAGCGAACGGCAGCCCGTAAACGCCCTCTGTGTCGGAGGGTAGGGCGGGACCGCTGGGCCCGCCGCCGGACGGGACCACCGTCCCGCCAGATTGTGCGCGTTGCAACGCGTCCGACGCCGCGCCCGCCTGCCCCGCCACTCCCATCCGCCAACGATCCAGCACCCCGGGCCGGAACGTATCGCGCCAGCGCGCATCGCCTTCCCAATTCGGCCCGTCCAGCGCCCCCGAAAGATCCAGCACCCTCCCGGCCTCGATGAGACGCGGATAAAGCAGCACCGCGTCGGTGGCGTCGGGCCAGTCGCCCGCCATCACCCGGATGCGCACGCGATCATTGATGCGCGCGTCGCCGTAAAGATTCACCCTCACCCCCGGCCGCAATTTCTCAAATTCTCGTGCCGTCTCCTCGAAAAACTCCGCCCCGTAGCCCGCCACCAGCACCGGAATATCCAGCGCCATGGCCACGTCCTGCGCTCGCGTGGCGCCGCCCGCGCACGCGCCTGCGCCTGCGAACCATAATATCAGCCAAAATCGGAAACGTAGGGAAACCATGATGAGCGCCCCGCCATACACAGTGCTCCGCCTTCGCTCCCGCAATATTCAATCCCCTCGTCCATCTGCTTCAATGCCTCGAACCAGGCCAAAGCCACTCCTCGTCACCCACTCCGCCATCCGCACACGCAAGTAAGCACACCATTAAAAACGACACCCCTGTGCGTTTGTTTGTATCTCCCTCCGTTCATGTCGGCTTCCCCGCATGTGCTCATCCACCGTCTTACGGTTAGCAACCACTCTGTTCGCTTGCACCTTATGGGTAGGCTCAAGCGCCAGAACCCACACCTACGACGCCATCGGTCGGCTAGTCTGGACCACGCAACCCGACGGAAGTTCGACCACCTACGCCTACGACAAGCCTGTCGCCTCCGCCCGCGACAACACCACCGGCACCCGCCGCCGCGGTTC
>CAZOGV010000049.1:0-15804 GCA_964579225.1 uncultured Akkermansia sp.
CTGATTGTCGTCGGTGTCGATTTCAGATTGTCGCCAGACAGGCCGTTGTCGGCGGCGGCGCAGATTCCGTTGGTTGTGTGGTGTTGGTGGCGGTCGCGATGGGGCGGGAGGCGGCGGAGGCGGGACGCTGGCAGGCCGGATTGATTCTCGCCTGGCGGATGGCCACGGCGCCGATAGCCGATTGGCGCGACGGGGCGGGCGCGGTGGAGTGGGCGGAGGCGGCGATCATACGTCTGCCCGAGGCGGCGGCGCATCGGCGCGTGTTGGCGGCGGCCTATGCGGCGGCGGAGCGTTGGCCGGATGCGCAGGCGACGGCGTTATTCGCCATCGACCAGGCAAAGGAGGCGGGTGACGAACGGCTGGTCGCTGAGATCGAGGCCGAGTTTGCGCGATATCGTGAGCGGCGGGCCTTGGTCGAGTAGGGTAGAGCCGTCTGCGGCAACCGGATGGGCGCTAGCTTTTCAACGGTAGTTGAGTAGGTAGATGCCGCTGAGGATTGCGGTGCCGATGAGGAAAACGCCGATGGCGAGGAGCAGGCAGCTGCGGCGGGTGGTCTCGGGGTTGAAGCTATCGGTGGCGGCGTAGTTGGCGATGATCTCGTCGGCGCGTTTGTTGGCGAGCGCCACGGCCTCGGGAACGGGTTCGGTTTCGGGCTCGGCGGTTGGCTTGTCGTCCGCGCTGACGGTCAGGGCGGCGGAAGGCGCGAGCGCGGCGGATGCGGAAGCTGCAGGAGCGGGGGAGGTAGTTGGCGCGGGAGCGATTGCAGTCTGAGGCGCGGGGACGAGAGGGTCTTTTTTCGGAGCCGGCTGAATGCTCCCCGGCGCACAAGAGCCGGCGCTCCCGGGAACCGGCGCACCGCTGGCGCGGGTGATCTCAGCGTCGAGCCAGGCGACGTGTTGGGAAAGGAGGGCGCGCTGGCGAAGTAGTTCGGCGAGACGTTCGTCGGGCATGGCGATGGGGTTAAAAAGATGGACGCGGGCGAAAAAGAGGAGACAAAAAAACGCCGGTCCCGTGAAGGGACCGGCGTTGGGAAATGCGGTAAGGGTGTCGGGTCTCGCGATTAGGCGGAGACGACGGCGACCTTGCGGCGGGCTTTATCGAACTTCACGACGCCGTCCTTGAGGGCGAAGAGGGTCCAATCGCGGCCGGTGCCGACGTTGTCTCCGGCGTGTAGCTTGGAGCCGCACTGGCGGACGATGATGTTGCCGGCAATGACGGCCTGGCCGCCAAACTTTTTGACTCCGCGGCGTTTGCTGTGGCTCTCGCGACCGTTGCTGGTTGAGCCTGCACCTTTTTTATGCGCCATGACTTAGGTTCTCCTGTGTGGGTTGTGGTTTAAAATTAGGCGGAGATGGTCTCGATCTTAATGACGGAGAGCTCCTGGCGATGGCCGCGCTTGCGCTGCATGCCCTTGCGCTTGCGCTTTTTGAAGACGATGACTTTGTCGCCGCGCTTGTTTTCGAGAATTTTGGCGGTGACTTTGGCACCGGCGAGGGTCGGGGTGCCGACCTTGAATGAGGCACCTTCACCGGAAGAGAGCACCTCTGTGATCTCGACGACGGAGCCGGCTTCTGTGTTTGGGTAGCGGTTTACGAAGAGGACGTCGCCTTCGGTGACGGCGAACTGCTGACCCTGAGTTTTGATGGTCGCTTTCATGGAAATAAAGGCGAGACGACAGAGTTTTGAGGAAGGTCGTGCAAGGACAAACTGGGGTTTTCTTTGGAAGTTTTTTTCGCTTTGCGCAGGAGCCGAAGCGCAAACAAAAATTTACGAGCATGGCCAACCCCGCCCGGATAGTATGCAAGCCTCTCGCAGTCGTCCTTGCCTTCGTGGCCGGGACCCTGGCTTTGGAGGCGCGAATCGGAGACACGCCGGAGCAAATGGCGGGGCGAATGTTGAAGCCGGATTTGGGCAAATATTTCACGTGGCCAAAGGATATGAGCGCGCGGGATCTCCAGCAGGCTCAGCGCGAGCATCCAACCACGCCGTTCGTGCATTTGCTGCCCCCCAGAGGAAACGAGTGGCGTGAGGACATATTCTGGAAGAGCTCGTTGAGCAGGCAGTTAAGCAATGATGATGGCTGGCGCGTGCATGTTTATTATTTTAAGGGGCAGTCGGTTCTGGAGTGTTATCGCCGGGTGGGGCAGCGGCTGAGCGAGCCGGAGGTGAATGCGATTTTGAGCCGTTTGCGCGGTGGGTCCACCTGGCGGAAAGTCGAGGTAGAGCCGGGGGCAGATTCGGTGATCGGTTACGGTATTGAGCTCGGCGAACCGGGCAGTGGCATGCTGCGCGCGCGTCAGCAGGGTAACTGGCTGATTATTTTTCACCGTCGCTTCGACGAGTATTTGCTCGAGCGAAAGAAGCTTTGGGATGCGGACGAGGAGAAGCGGAAGGCGGAGGAGCGCAAATTGCAGGAGGAGCGCGCGCCGGTGAGCGTCGAGGGGTTTTGAACGACGGACGAAACGTGGAACGGCGGCGGACGAAATGACTCCGTCGTTCCGCTACGGTTCGGAAGAAAGCCAGGAAGAATAAAAAACGCGGCCCTTTGCGGGGCCGCGTTTTTTTTGTCGGGTGCCGCGCGAACGAGTCGCGCAGTCCGGAGTGATGCGGGAGGGTTTACTTGCCGAGGCTGGCGCGGAGGCTGTCGAGCTGGCCGGCGGAGCCGAGGAGCACGTTGCGCGAGGCGATGAACTTGGCGTATTCGACGATGAAGATCTTGCCCGGGGGGCGGAAGTCGAATTCGGAGGGCTTGTCGCGGAAGAACTCGCGGTGAACGCGCGTCCAGACGAGGCGGCCGTCGGTGTCGATGTTGATCTTGGTGACGCCGAGTTTGGCGGCGGGGAGGTATTCGTTGACGTCCACGCCCATGGAGCCGGCGATGGTGCCGCCGGCGGCGTTGATGCGGGCGACTTCGTCCTGGGGAACGGAGCTGGAGCCGTGCATGACGAGGGGGAAGCCAGGGACGAGGGCCTTGATCTTCTCAAGGACGTCGAAGTGGAGGGACTGCTTGCCCTTGAACTTGAAGGCGCCGTGGGAGGTGCCGATGGCGCAGGCGAGGGAGTCGCAGCCGGTGAGCTTGATGAACTCTTCGGCTTCCTTGGGGTTGGTGAGGGTGGCGTGGCCGTCTTCGACGACGATGTCTTCCTCGACGCCGCCGAGCATGCCGAGCTCGGCCTCGACGGAGATGCCCTTGGCGTGGGCGCGATCAACGACACGCTTGGTGATGGCGACGTTCTCCTCGAAGGGATCGTGGGAGGCGTCGATCATGACGGAGCTGAAGAAGCCGGAGTCGATGCACTCGTAGCAGGTCTGCTCGTCGCCGTGGTCGAGATGGACGGCGAAGATGGCCTCGGGGAAAATCTCGTCGGCGGCGCGGATGATGGCCTCGAGCATGCGCTTGTCGGTGTAGGCGCGGGCACCCTTGGAAATCTGGATGATGAAGGGGGCCTTGGAATCCATGGCGCCCTTGAACAGGCCCATGGCCTGCTCGGCGTTGTTGATGTTGTAGGCACCGACGGCGTATTTGCCGTAGGCGTGTTTGAAGAGCTGCGCGGTGGTGACGATCATGGTGTGGTGGAGAAAGCGTAGAGTTACCGACTACGCGAATTTTGCCGCAAGGGTTTTCTCGGCGCGGATTTTAACCGAGGGTGCGCAGGGATTGCGGGGTGGGAAGCTAGTAGAGCTGGTATAGCTAGTAAGCTGGTAGAGCAGGGGGGGCGGCGGAGGGGAGGGGGGGTTAATCGGCGCGATTCGCGCGCGCGGCTTCGCGGGCGGCGCGGGTTTTGGCTTCGATGATCTGGCGGGCTTGTTGCTCGGCTTGCTGGCTCTTCAGGTCGGCTAGCTGGGCCGGGGTCAGCACGCCGGCGGCTTGGGAAATGGTGGCGTCGGTGATGAGCACGGTGCGGCCTGAGACGGTGCCGGTGTTGGCAAGGATGGTGGTGAGCTGGGCGGCCTGGGCGGAGTTGAGCGGCTGGCTGGAGTAGTCGAGACGGCGGGCGAAATCGTTGACGGTGTTTCGCTGCTGGCTGGTGGCGTTGTAAGCTTCGAGGGCGTTGAAAACGTTGTCGCCCAGAGTGGCCTTTATGTTGGCGTTCACCTCGTCCTGGATGTCTTGGGAAAGCTCGCGGAGTTGGTCGCGGTTGACGCGGGGGTCGATGCCTTGTTCGCGGGCGGTCATCCAGACGTCGCGGCCAGCGGATTCGCGTTCGGCGAGCAGTGCCTTGAGTTCTGCGAGTTGGGCGGGGGGAAGGTTGAGCTGCTTGAAGAGCGCGCCGTAACGGGCGTCGAGGCGGGCCTCCTGATCGAGCTTCATGGCGGCGGCGAAGTCGGGGTCCTTCATGAACTCGGCCATCCGGGCGGCGAACTGAGCGCCGCCGCCGCGTTGGCCGCGGTTGGCCGGGCCGTCGTTATCGGGGCGCTCGGGGGAGGCTTCGGGGGCGGGCAATTCGTCGACGGCGGGCGGCGCGGCAGGCGGTTGGGCGATGGGGACTGGAGCGGTGGTGGAGGTGAACTCGCTGCGTTTGATTTCGAGGGACGGGGCGTTGCGCGCTTCGGCGAGCTGGCGACGGGTTTGCAGGGCGAGGGCGGCGGCACCGAGGGTCGTGCAGGCTAGGAAGGCGATGACGTAGTTTTTGGCATGGGGGCTCATGGGAGCGGGGGGGCGAGTGTATGGGGGAGGGGGCGAGGTGTTGTTGGCGGGCGCGTGTGGACGTGGAGACGCGCGGGAGCGCAGAGGGGTTGCGCGGCGGTGAAGGTGGGGCGCGGAATCTCGTTTCTCACGAAACGAGCCACGGGAGACGGAGGAATCTCGTTTCTCACGAAACGAGCCACGGGGTGAGGGAGATCTCGTTTCTTACGAAACGAGCGACGGGGACGGAGGGGGCTCGCCTTTATTTCCTCCTCATCGGGGAGGGAACTCGAAGTCGGCTTTGGACTTGGTCTTGGAGAGGACGAGGTAGGCGCTGAAGGCGCGGCCGGCTTTCGACATGAATCCGTCGATCAAATCGGTGCGGCCTTCGGCGAGGAGGCGTTGCACGATGTCGGGCGTGATCTTTTTGCCCGCGACCTCGAGCTTGGTCTGGAAAACGGCGCGGGGGTTGTCGGAGGTGGCATCTTTGACGACCACGTAGGCTTCGTCGGTCTGGTAGAGTTCGCCGTCTTTGTGGGACGGGCTGGGGCCGAGTTTTACGGCTTTGGAGAGGTCGAGCTTGGCCTTGGCTTTGCGTTCGACGGGTTTGCCGTCCTTGCCGGTCTTGGGCTCGCGGGGGGGGAACTCGAAGTTGGCTTTGGCTCCGGATTTGACGAGGTAGGCTTTGAAGGGGCGGCCAAACTTGCTGATGAAGTCCTCGATGAGGGGGGTGCGACCGGTGGTGATGCAGGTGATGAGGTCGTCGCGCTTGAGCTCGCGTTTGCAGAGGATGCGGGAGAGCGAGAAGGTCTGCTCCCAAGTGCCTTCGGGGTTTTTCGCGCGGAGGATGTATTTGGTGGGTGCCTCGCAGAGTTGCGCTCCGGTCTTGGGGTCGGTCCAGAAGGCTTCGAGGTCGCCGACGTCGGTTTTCTCGCCGAAGTCCATGGCGACTTTTTTACCGCCGGGGGTCTTGGCTTTTTCGTCGTCGATGATCTTGAGCTTGGCGGCGAAACGCGCGCCGTTGCGCGGGGAGACGAAGCCGTCGAGCGGGCCGACCTCGCCGGTGGTGACGAGCTGGCGAACTTCGTCTTCTTCGATTTTTCGGCCGGTCATGACCTTGTAGATCATGAGGGTGCCGTCTTGGGTTTTGTAGCCGCGCAGGGTCTCGAACATGGGCTGGCCGTCGGTGGGCGAGACGATGTCGGTGGTGCGGGAGTTGGACTCGTCTTCCTCGAAGCCTTTGACGCGCTCGACGATGCCGACGGTCTGGGCGGTAACCTCCTTCATGAAGTCGTTGCGGCTGACGCGGCCCTGCTCCATCTGGCGGAGTTTGAACTCCCATTCGCCGGTCATGGCGGGGGAGGTGAGGGCGTCGGCTTTGACGGCGTGGAGGAACTGGAGGAGGGACTCGGCCTTGGGGGTGGGCACGAGTTCGCGCTGGGCGCGCTCCATGTATTTCTGGTTGATGAGGCCGTCGATGGTATCGGCGCGGGTGGCGGGGGTGCCGAGGCCGCGTTCCTTCATGGCGAGGGCCATTTCCTCGTCGTCCACGAGTTTGCCGGCGCCTTCCATGGCGGAGAGCAGGGTGGCCTCCGTGTAGCGGGGCGGCGGCTTGGTGGTCTCGGCGTGGAGGACGGGCTCGGTGGTCTTGGCCCGGTTCGCGTCGGACGCGGAAAGGGCGGGGAGGGGGGTCTTGGACGAGCCGGAGGAGGACTCTTTTTTGGCGTCGGAGCCTGCGGCGGAATCGTCCTCGAGGGCGGCGGATTTGCCATAGACGGCGAGCCAGCCGGCCTCGGTGAGGACTTTGCCCTCGGTTTTGAAATCGTGTTTGCCGGCGACGGTGGAGATGCGCGTGGTGACGTCGAATTGGGCCTCGGGGTAGAAGGCGGCGACGAAACGGCGCGCGATCATGTCGTAAACCTTGGCCTCCATCTCATCGAGCGACTTGGGCTCGGCGGTGGTGGGGATGATGGCAAAGTGATCGGAGATCTGGGCGTTGTTGAAGATCTTCTTGTTGCCGGGGCGAATCCACGCGGATTGCACGACCTTGGCGGCGTGCGGGGCGAGGTCGCCGGTGAGGGTTTGCAGGGTCTCGCGCACGGTGCCGGCGTAATCCTCGGGCAGGGCGCGGGCGTCGGTGCGGGGGTAGGTGATGACTTTGTGGCGCTCGTAGAGGGCCTGGGCGATTTGCAGGGTGCGGCGGGCGGAGAGGCCGAAGCGGCCGTTGGCCTCGCGCTGGAGGGTGGTGAGATCGTAGAGGCGCGGGGAGGCCTGGGTGGTGGGCTTCTTTTCCTCGCGCACGGCGGCGACGGGGTTGCCCTGGCAGTCGGCGAGGACGGCCTCGGCGACGGCGAGATCCCAGACGCGGTCGATGCGGTCGAGCTCTTGGGCGTTGGAGCCTTTTTGGTATTCGGGTTTCTGATACACGCCCTCGTAGCCGCCCTGGGCGATCTGGAAGGTGGCGGTGAGGCGCCAGTAGGCCTGGGGCTTGAAATTGCGGATTTCGAGTTCGCGGGCGTAAACGATGGCGAGGGTGGGGGTCTGGACGCGGCCGACGGAGGCGACGTTGCCGGCGCGGGAGCCGAACATACGTTTGGTGAGGGCGCGGGTGCCGTTGATGCCGATGAGCCAGTCGGACTCGGAGCGGCAGCGGGCGGCGTCGGCGAGGCCGGCGAGCTCGGAGCCGTCGCGGAGTTTTTCGAAGGCTTTTTTGATGCCGTCGGTGGTCATGCTCTGCATCCAAGCGCGCTTCACGGGGTGCTTGGCCTTGGCGAGCTGGTAGAGGTAGGCGAAGATGAGCTCGCCCTCGCGGCCGGCGTCGCAGGCGTTGATGACCTGATCGACGTCTTTGCGGGCGAGCTGTTTTTTAAGGAGGGCGTAGCGGTCCTTGGAGGACTCGATGGGCTTGAGGCCGAAGGTGGTGGGGACGATGGGCAGGGTCTCGAGACGCCAAAACCCGTATTTCTTTTTGTCGATGTCCTCGGGCATCTCCAGCTCGACGACGTGGCCGACGGCGGAGGTGATGACCCACTGGTCGTTCTCATAGACGTCGCCTTTCTTGGGCACTTTTCCGAGCGCGCGGGCAAGGTCGGCGGCTACGGATGGCTTTTCGGCGATGACGAGGGACTTCATGGGCTGCGAGCGGGTAGGGAGGGCCGACAGCGATTACAAGGCTTTGTTTCCGGCGTCGCGGAATGGGGGCAGTGCGGGCGGGGCGGATCGCAACGGCGGGCCCGGCGGTCCCGCCCTACCTTGTAGACAACTTCCTGCCGGCCTAAAAAATCATGTCGGGCGGGACGTTGGCGAGGGCCTCCTCGATGGTGGTGAGGCCTTGTTTCACCTTGAGCATGGAGTCCTGGTGGAGGGTCTTCATGCCGTCCTTCATGGCGATGCGCTTCAGCTCTGCGACCTCGGCCTTCTTGTTGATGCCGGCGGTGAGCTCCTCGGAGTTTGTCATGAGTTCGTGGATACCGACGCGGCCCTTGTAGCCGAGGCCGTTGCAGGTGGGGCAGCCCTGGGGGTTGGCTTTGAAGATCTGGCCGGACCAGCCGAGGGCTTTTTCGAGCAGGGCTTTTTCGCGGCCTTCGGGCTCGTAGGCTTGTTTGCAGTTTTTGCAGACGCGGCGAAGGAGGCGTTGGGCGCAGACGCAGACGAGGGAGGCGGAGATGTTGAAGGGCTCGACGCCCATCTCGCCGATGCGGGCGATGGTGCTGGGGGCGTCGTTGGTGTGGAGGGTGGAGACGAGCAAGTGGCCGGTGAGGGCGGCCTCGACGGCGATCTGGGCGGTCTCCTCGTCGCGGATTTCGCCGACGAGGATGACGTCGGGGTCCATGCGTAGGTAGCAGCGGAGGGCGCGGGCGAAGGTGAGGCCGATCTGGCGGCTCATCTGCATCTGGTTGATGCCGGCGAGGGTGTATTCGATGGGGTCCTCGGCGGTCTGGATGTTGATGTCGGGGGTGTTGATCTCGCCGAGGGCGGAGTAGAGGGTCATCGACTTGCCGGAGCCGGTGGGGCCGCAGTGGAGGATCATGCCGTAGGGCTGCTTGATGCAGGCGCGGTATTTTTCCAGGTTCTCATCGGAGAAACCGAGGGCGGGCAGAGGCAGGGTGGATTTTTGTTTGTCGAGGATGCGCATCACGACCTTCTCGCCGTGGTTCATGGGGCCGGTGGCGACGCGCAGGTCGATATCGATGTTTTTCTTGGTGAATTTTTTGAAGACGATGCGGCCGTCCTGGGGGAGGCGGCGCTCGGAGATGTCGAGGTTGCACATGATCTTGAGGCGGGAGATCAGGGCACCGGTGACTTGCTTGGGGAGGCGGAGTTTTTCCTGGCAAAGGCCGTCGATGCGGTAGCGCACGAGCAGGTCTTTTTCCATGGGCTCGATGTGGATATCGGAGGCGCCGGAGATGTAGGCGTCCTCGATGATGCGGTTGGCGAGCTGGATGACGGGGGCGGAGTCCTCGCTTTCGTAGTCGGCGGCCTTGATGTCGCCGGAGGCGGCGCTCTCGCCGTAGGCGTCGCTGATGGCCTCGGTGACGGAGCCGAGGTCCACGTTGGATTCGCCGGGGCCCTTGCTCTCTTTGAAATACTTTTTGATGAGGGTCTCGATGAGTGTGGCGGGGGCGACGCTGATGTCCTCGATGAGGAGTTCGGTGGCTTGCTGGAAGGCCTCGCGTTTGGCGAAGTCGAGCGGGTTGCTCATGAGCACGGCGACGCGGTCTTTTTCGATGCGGTGGTAGGGGAACACGCCTTCGCGGCGGATGATGGCGTCGCCGACGATCTCGAGGAGTTTTTCATCCACGTCCGCGAGTTGGTCGGTAGAGGTGACGAGGGGGTTGTCGGTGAGGCGGGCGATGAACTTGGCGGTGTCTTCGGGGCCGAGCTGGAATTTCGGGTCCAGCATGCGCTGGATGAGGGAGGCGGAGTATTCGGCGACTTCCTGGAGGAGGACGAGGTCGGCAGCGGTGAATTCGCCGCGAGTGCCGGCGGACAGCTCCTTGTTGAGCACCTGGATCGCGCCGATGACCGTGGTGGTTTTCAGCGGAACGGTGAGCATGGACAGCACCTCGAAACCGGTGGTGCTGGAGAGCGAGTTCATGAACGGCGCCTGGCTCTTGCTGTTTCTGAAAAACACGGGCTCGCCGGTGGAGATGACCTTGCCGACCACGCCGCGGTTTAGCGGGAGTTTGAGCTCCATGAGCTTGGCGCCGGTGGCTGTGAGGGACTCCTCGGTTTTTTTGTCGGAACCCCAGAGCGTGCTGGAATAGTAAACGTGTTTGAAGGCGATCTCGTTTCCCTCGACGAGGTAGAAGGTCATGGATTGCGCATTTAGCGCCTCCGCGACCTTGGAGCACGTGAGTTCGATAACGTGGGCGACGTCCTCCCGGCTCGGCTGCGGTTTGGAGATGACCTTGATGAGCAGCGAGCGGCGGAGCGTGTTGACAAGGGCGGGCGTGGCCATGGGCGGAGAAGGAGGGCGGACGAAACGTGGCAAAAGCGGTTCGAAATGCGAAGTTGCGCCGGCGGTCCGGGGTCGCAACGACAAAGCCCATGAGTCGCATTTGGGCGCTGTTGCGCGGGCTGTGGCCGGGTAGCGCCGCTCCATCCGAGGGCGGCGTCGGCGCGCGCATCGGTGCGGCGGGCGAGCGGGCGGCGGAGGCGCATTTGCGGGCGAATGGTTTGCGCGTGTTGGCGCGCAATTGGCGCAATCCGAAGGACGAGCGCGAGGAACTCGATCTGGTGGCGCAAGACGGCGACGTGCTGGTGTTCGTGGAGGTAAAGACGCGCGCGGCCGGGGCGCGGGTGAGCGGTTATCATGCGGTCAACAAGCGCAAGAAGGCGGTGCTGTTGCGCGCTTGCGGCGCCTATCTGGCGCGCCTGCGGCCGGCGGCGCGGCACTACCGTTTTGATATCATCGAGGTGGCGCATGCGGTGGACCCGGCGCGGCGCGCGGCGACGGAGGCCATGCGGATCGATGCGCGGGTGTGTTCGGTGCGCGACGGCATGGAGGTGTGGCACTACCGCGACGTGCCCCTGTTTCGTGATCGGGCGAACCATCGGCACGATTGAGAGCGGGGCCGAAGCGAGGAGCGGGGAAACAGGGCAGGAGAACGAGAACGAGTAAGGGAACAATAACGATGGGGGCCGAGGCATGAGCGGGGCCAATCGGTTTCATGCTGAGAATTCACCGCATTAGCCTTGCCTGAGCGGGAGGCGCGCCGCGTAGTTTCCGCCTCTTTACGCCATGTCCGACACCCCCCGTCATCCGTTTCTCCAGGGTCTGAGCAAACATCGCGGCACGCCGCCGACGGTCGTCGTCATTTTCGGCGCCTCCGGCGACTTGACCGCGCGCAAGCTCATCCCCGCGATCTACAACCTTGCTTTCGACCACCTGTTGCCGGCCGATTTCTTTCTCGTCGGCTACGGTCGCAAGCCGATTCCCGACGCGGAATTTCGCGATTCCGCCGCCGCCGCGATCAAGGAGTTTTCCCGCCGCGAGCTGAACAACGACGTCTGGAACCACGTCTCGACCAACACCACCTATGTGGCCGGCGGTTACGACGAGGCGGAGGCCTTCACGCGCCTCGCCACGCACATCGACGGCATCGAGAAGAAACTCGGTCGCGATGTGCAGATCCTGTTCTACATCTCCACGCCGCCCTCCGTTTTCGCGCCGATCTTGCGCAACCTCGGCGCCTCCGGTCTTGCCTCGCGTCGTCTCGGCAGCGCGCTGCACACGAAGGTCATCATCGAAAAACCCTTCGGCAAGGACCTCGACTCCGCCGTGGCGCTCAACGGCGTCATTCGCGAAGTTCTCGCAGAGCATCAGGTGTATCGGATCGACCATTACCTGGGCAAAGAGACCGTGCAGGATTTGCTGGTGCAGCGTTTCTCCAACTCGATTTTCGAGCCGCTCTGGAATCGCAACTACATCGACCACGTGCAGATCACCGTGTCGGAAGAAGTCGGCGTGGGCACGCGCGGCGGCTACTACGAGGGCAGCGGCGCGCTGCGCGACATGATCCAGAACCACACCATGCAGCTGGTCGCGCTCACCGCGATGGAGCCGCCGGTGTCGCTCGACGCGGAGGCGGTGCGCAACGAAAAGGTGAAGGTCCTGAAAGCCATCCAGCCGCTTAATCTCGGCCCCGGCGGCGACGTCGCCCGAGCCCAATACGCCGCCGGCATGATGGGTGGCAAAGCCGCCAAGGGCTATCTGGAGGAGCAGGACATCAACCCGAAGTCCGCCACCGAGACCTACGCGGCGGTGCGCCTCTCCATCAACAATTGGCGCTGGCAGGGCGTTCCTTTTTATCTGCGCTCCGGCAAGCGCATGGCCCGCCGCGTCACCGAGATCGCGGTGCAGTTTAAGCGTCCGCCCGGCACGCTTTTCGCGGGCAGCGATCGCTTCGACCTCGCGCCCAACACCCTCGCCTTCCAGATCCAGCCGGACGAGGGGCTTTCGCTTATCCTCAACGGCAAGGTCCCCGGCCTGGAGACCCGCACGCAGCCGGTGAAGATGAATTTCCGTTACTCGACGACCTACGGCTCCAACACGCCCGAGGCCTACGAGCGCCTCGTGCTCGATGCCATGATCGGCGACGGCACGCTCTTCATCCGCGGCGACGAGGCCGAGACCTCGTGGCAACTCTACACGCCCGTGCTCAAGGCCTGGGCCGCAGCCGGTCGCGAGGGCATGGACAGCTACGCCGCCGGCGGCTGGGGCCCGGCCAACGCCGACGCCCTCCTCGCCAAAAACAACCACGTCTGGCGGCAGCCATGAGCGGCGCGAGCGCCGCTAAATCCCGTGAGCGGCCCAAGCGCCGCTAAATCCTAAAACAAACCCTCGAACCAAATCCTAAATCCTAAAAATCAGAGCTGCGATTCGCGGCCTCCGGTTTATGATTTAGCCGCTTAGGATTTAGGATTTTTCACCCATGAGTTCCATTTTCGACGCTTTGCCCGGCCAGGAGACCCCGGTCGGCGCCATCTCCAAAAACCTCGCCCGCATGTGGGCGACCGACGAACGCGCGGCGGCCAAACCCGGCGAGGATTCGAAGGCCACGCAGGTCAACTTCGTCCTGCACCTCGGCGTGCACACCACGGCCGAGGACGCGCTGGCGCAGTTCGAGGTGGCGGTGCGTTTTTCGCGGCGCTACCCGTGCCGCGTTGTAGTGCTTTGTCCGATACGCGACGATGTCGCGGCCGACGGCGAACTGCGCGCCAAGATCTACGGCGAATGCCATCCGGGAAAAAATCGCGGCGACCTGCGTTGCTGCGAATTCGTGATCCTCAGCTACCCGGCCGAGGCGCGGAAGTTTTTGGAAAACCAGGTGTCCATCTGTCTCTCGACCGATCTGCCGCTCTACTACTGGGCGCACAATTTCGCCTCCTCGGCGAAGCTCGGTGCCTACCAGTATCTGCTTTCGAAGGCCAAGCGCGTGCTGATCGACCGCTCGCATGTGCCGGCGGACGACTGCGGCGAGCTGAGCTGGCCGCGCCCCGAGGCGGTGCGCGATCTGGTGCATGCGCGCCTGCTGCCGGTGCGGCAGACCATCGGCCAGTTTTTGAGTGCATACGCGCCGGCCGCGCTGGTGGCGGGGTTGACCGGCGTGGTGGTGCGCCACGGCAAAGCGCGTCGCGCCGAAGCGGCGGTGCTGGCGAATTGGTCGCACGCGCGACTCGTCGGCTGCGGCGCAGCGGAGTCGCTGCCCTCGAAGGTCGAGGCGGCGGACGCACTCGCCGACGATTCGGTCGAGTTGGTGTTCACCTATTCGAACGAGCACGAGTTTCGCTTCGCGGGCGACTTTGCCAAGGGGAGCGCGAAGGTGTGCGCACGCATCCATGGGTCGAAGACGGAGCTCGCCACCGCGATCGGCCTGCTGAGCCCCGAGAAGGCGCTGGCCGAGGCGATGTTTTTCTGAGCTG
This sequence comes from uncultured Akkermansia sp., assembly GCA_964579225.1. Lineage (GTDB taxonomy): Bacteria > Verrucomicrobiota > Verrucomicrobiia > Opitutales > Opitutaceae > IMCC26134_A. The sequence goes on from CAZOGV010000049.1 coordinate 13,556, forward strand.
AGGGGCGACGGGCGGACAAGGAGCGGCGACACGCTTGTCGCCGGGTTTGGCGAAGGAGACGTGGTTTCGGCGACAGGAGTGTCGCCGCTCCTTGGGCTGTCCTGGGTTGCGCCGGGCGGGGGCGTTTCCACTGTAGCGCGGCATGGAACGACTTCTCTGCGTCTATTGCGCGAGCGGGCTGGAGCTGGACTCGAAGTATTACGAGGCCGGCGCGGAGCTCGGGCGTGGTCTGGCCGGGCGCGGTTGGGGGCTCGTTTATGGCGGCGGGCGCGCGGGCGTGATGGGTTCGGTTGCGTTGGCGACCAAGGCGGCGGGCGGGCGCGTGGTGGGCGTGATCCCGGATTTTATGGTCGAGCGCGAGCTGGCCTACCACGAGGCGGACGAGTTGATCATCACGAATTCGATGCGCGACCGGCGTCGGATCATGGAGGAACGCGCGGAGGCTTTCGTGGCCCTGCCGGGAGGTTTTGGCACGCTGGAGGAGCTGATCGAGATTCTGATGGGACGGCTGCTGAACCGGCACGCGAAGCCGTTGATCTTGGTCAACCAGGACGGGTTTTACGACGACCTGCTGGGCTTTTTCGACAAGCTGGTGCACGAAGGTTTTAAGAAATCCGGGTGGCGCGAACTTATGCCGGTGGCCGCGACAGTGGAAGAGGTGTGGCCGCTGTTGGAGCGCGAGACGGGTGTGGGTTCGGGCGGCGCGGCGGTGGACCCGCTGTGGCGGTGAACGCGGAACGGCAGGGGCGGGGTCAGAGTGCGGACGAAAACCCGAAAGAACGGGTGGTGGGCAATCTATTAATAATTAACGACCCCGTTGGCCCCTCCCCCTCGCCGAAGCCCGCCATCAGCCCTCTCACTCCCTCGCCACCACCGTGTCGTATAACCCGTAACGCGTGAGGCCTGGGTGGCTCTCGATGCCCGTATAGCTCAGCGACGCATCTTCATAACGCCGGAAGGCAAACACCGCCTGATTCATCTGCTCGGTATTGAACACCCGGGCTCGATCCGATGGGGTCCGTCGAGCCGAAGGGGTCAGGCCGGAATGGCGCTTAGTTACGGGGGTTTATCGGCGTTTTTTGTATTTGTGATTTGGATACGTTCATTTCGCGCCTGGGTTTGGTCAGGCGTCGATAGGGTTTGGGCCGTCGTTTGACCGCGCGGGGTTCGCTGCGGTCGGGGCGGAGGGGGACGGGGGCGGCGGCCAGGGCGAGCAGGAGATCCTCGTAGCGCTGGGCGGTGTTTTTCTTCACCGGATCAAAGAGCGGGGCGAAGGCGTGGAGCACGCCCACGGTGCCTTTGAACGACAGACGACAGGGGGGCAGGTCATGTTGGCGGGCCGCTTCCAACATAAGGGCGCGAACCACGTTGTAGGCGATGGCCTGCATGTGGATTTCCTTTTCGATCATCGCGGGCGTGCGGGTGCGCAACACATCCAGGCCCAGGGTGGTTTTGATGTCGCGGAAGCAGACCTCGATTTGCCAGCGGCGACGAAACAGCTCGGCCAATGCCTCGTCGGGATAGGCGACCTCATCCAAAAGCGTCGTCACCAAGGTGATCTCATCGGTGCGGAAGCCGGGGATGTGGCAGCGGAAACGCACCACCCGCAAGGTCATGTGGTCGGGTAAGGCGTCCCAATCGGCCTGCGCCATCTTCTTTTTACGCTGGGGCTTGCGCCAATCGACCCGCCCGGGCGTGGTCTTGCGGGCCTGATGCAGACGCATCACCACATCGACGCCCTTTTGCTGGAAGACGGCAATCAGCCCCCAGGAGGAAAACGCCCGGTCGGCGAGCAGCACCTCGCCCCGGTTTACCCAACCCACCAGTTGCCGCGCCAAGGGAGCCTCGTGGAGCTTCCACGAGGTCACGACAAACTTCACCAGATGCCCGGTGCACAGATTGAACAAACCCAGCAGTTGACCGGTGGGGGATCCGCAACCCGGACGCTGACAGCCGGCATAAGGATAAACGGCCCGATTCGCATCGGTATCGGGCATGGACAGGCCGCAGCCGTCCATGATTTTGACCACCCGGCCCTGCCATAGATCGGCCTGGCGCGGTCGGTTGGCACACCACTGGGCGACCCGGGTAAAGGCCTTCTGCAAGGTGGCCAAGGGCAGGCGGCCCCGTGCTTGGCAATAGCCGCCGGTGGCGTCGTCCACCGCGATCCCGTCGTCTTGGGCCAGATACATCGCCTGCACCCTGCGCACCGTGTCCTGACAACTCGCGCCGCGTTGCAACACCTGGCC
>CAZOGV010000050.1:0-15793 GCA_964579225.1 uncultured Akkermansia sp.
TCGCCCAGATCGATCTGTGGGCGAACCGCGACACCTATGTCGCCGGCGTGTATCGTCTGCCCAAGCACCTCGACGAAGAGGTCGCGCGTCTCCACCTGGAGAGGATCGGCGCCAAGCTCACCAAGCTCACCAAGGCGCAGGCCGACTACCTCGGCGTCCCGGTGGACGGCCCCTACAAGCCCGAACACTACCGCTACTGAGCGGTTTGCTCGAAAAACAAAAGCCGCCCCGGATTTCCGGGGCGGCTTTTTTGTATGCAAGGAGCGGAGCCCAAGGCCGGAAGCCTATTCACGCGGCCGGATAAAGTAGTGGGCTCTTATTTTATTTATTCGTTCGTTCGAACCACACCGGCGGTCGCCGCTCTCGACATTGCCTTGGCCGCCCGTAGATGTTCGCTCTTTCCCATGTCCGCCAATCGTATCGCCTCCATCGCCCGCAAGACCGCCGAGACCGACATCAAGCTCACGCTAAATGTCGATGGTTCCGGCCGCTCGTCCATCGCCACGGGCGTGCCCTTCTTCGACCATATGCTCACCTTGTTCGCGAAGCATGGCCAGTTCGACCTCGACGTGGTCTGCGAAGGCGACGTCGCGGTGGATTACCATCACACGGTCGAGGACGTCGGGCTGGTGCTCGGCGACGCCTTCAAAAAAGCCCTCGGCGACAAGAAGGGCATCGTGCGCTACGGCTTTTATTATGTGCCGATGGACGAGGCGCTCGCGCGCGTCGTGGTGGACCTCTCGGGTCGCGCAGCGCTCGTGTATGACGTCGTCTCGCCGACCATGTATGTGCGCGATTTTAATCTGATTCTCGTGAAGGAGTTCGCCCGCGCGTTCAGCAACGCGCTCGCGTGCAACCTCCACGTGAAGCTCGAATACGGCGAGGAGCCTCACCACGTCGCCGAGGCGATCTTCAAGGCCCTGGCCCGCGCGCTCGACGCCGCGACGCGCATCGACGCGCGCACCGCCGACCAGATTCCCAGCACCAAGGGCGTGATCTGATAACGCTGAGTCGAGGAGTCGAAGAGCCGAGGTGGTCGAGGAGCCGATCAAGCCGCGCCTCTCGTTTTTTCGCTTCCTCGCCTTTTCGACCCCTCGACTTTTCACAACTCCCATGATCGCCGTCATCGATAACGGAATCTGCAACCTGCGCTCCGTGACCAAGGCCCTTGAGGCCGTGGGCGCGGAGGTGCGCATCGTGCGCACGCCCCTCGAAGTCGAGGCGGCCGACGCCGACGGGCTCGTGTTGCCCGGCGTGGGCGCGCTGCGCGATTGCGTGGCCGCGCTGCGCGCAACCGGGCTCGACCAGACGGTGCGCGACTGGATCGCGGCCGACCAACCCTTCCTCGGCGTGTGTCTGGGCATGCAGGCCTTGTTCGAGCAATCCGAAGAGGGTGGGGCGGATGGCGGCCTCACCCAGGGGCTGGGCATTTTCCCCGGGCGCGTGGTGCGTTTTCAGCGTCCGCCCGAGTTCAAGATTCCGCACATGGGCTGGAATACGGTGCGCTTCACCCAGACCGATTCGCCGCTGCGCGACGGACTCGAAGTCGAGGGCGAGGCGTTTTATTTCGTGCACAGTTTCCACTGCCGCCCGGCCGATCCGTCCTTGGTGTTGGCCGAGTGCGATTACGGTGGCGTGTTCACCGCCGCCATCGCGCGCGGCAACTGCTTTGCGACCCAATTCCACCCGGAAAAGAGCCAGGCCAAGGGGCTGCGGATTTATCGTAATTTCGCCGCTGCGGCCGCTCGCAACGCCGCCGCCCCGGTTTGATCCGGCGGCCGCTGTCACGGCTCTCGCGAAAAACTTCCGCCTCCGTGCGCGTGCGCGGGTAAATTGTGTTTACACGCCGGGGGCCTCGCCGAGGTTTTGAGCGTCTGCGCGTCCAGCGTTTCACCATTTCACCATAGGGAAACGAGAGCGTTTCGTTGCTTCTTTCTTTGTTCGCCATGCATTTCCCCCCGATTGCTTTTCGACTCCTTGTGCCGACCGATTCTGCTGTTGAGCACGGGGCCGACCGGTAGTGGAAAACCCACTACGCTCTACGCCTTGCTGGCGAGCCCGCGCGACGGCAGGAGCAGGTCGTGACGATTGAGGACCCGGTGGAATACCAGATTGAAGGGCACCTCGCAGATCCAGCCGGGTGCAACAGGAAGTGATGTTACAGTCCGAATATCCGATACTGGGAGCGATACTGGGAGCGCCGGCATCCTGCCGGCTTTTCGCTCCGAAAGCCGGCTGGAAGCCAGCGCTCCCAGTGGACTGACATCACTTCCTGTTGCACCCGATCCAGCCCCGCGCCGAGCTAGGCCTCGATTTCGCGTCCGACCTGCGCCCGGCGCAGACCGGGCATCTGGTTTTTTTGACCCTGCGCACCAACTGCAGTTTTATTCTAATGCGCGTTCAAGTTGAGCCTCTGTGGGTAGGGACGGACCGCTGGGCCGTCCGCTCCGTTGGGCTCATCTTGAACGCGAAGTAGAGTTAGCGCGACCACGCGTCTGATCGACATGGGCAGTGGAGCCGTTGCCCAACGCCTCACTCGCCGCCTGCAACATTTGCTTACGCACCTCGTTGCTTGCGCTAATGACCAAATGCCAAATCCGCTACTAATCACGACTTTGCTTTGCAAGCGGCACCCCATTTGCTCTCTTGGACGTTCTATGGCCAATACCGCTACCCTGATTATCGAAGGCAAGGAACTACAACTCCCCGTTATCATCGGCTCCGAAGGGGAAAAGGCCATCGACATCAGTAAGTTGCGGAACGAGACAGGCTACATCACCTACGACGACGGCTTCGGCAACACCGGTTCCTGTCAGAGCAAGATCACCTTCATCGACGGCGAGTCCGGCATTTTGCGTTATCGCGGTTACCCGATCGAGCAGCTCGCGGAGAAGTCCAACTTCATCGAGTCCGCGCTTCTTGTGATGAATGGCGAACTACCCACGCAGACGCGGCGTGCCGAGTTTTCCGCGCTCCTCACCAAGCATGCCCCGCTGCGGCAGGACATGCTGCGCTTTCTGGAAAACTTCCCCACCGGCGCGCATCCCATGGCCATCCTCTCGGCCACGATGAACGCCCTCGGCGCCTACTATCCGCACCTCGCGAGCAACAACCACCAGGCAGACCTCCAGTATTTCGACGAAGCCGCCGCCATCGCCATCTCCAAGGTTCGCACCATTGCGGCCGCCTCGTATCGCGCGTCGCGCGGTCTGCCGTTTAACGCGCCGCATCCCAAGCTCGGTTACTGCGAGAATTTCCTGCACCTGATGTTCTCGGACCCCTACGCCGACTTCACGCCCACGCCCGAGGTCGCCTCGGCGTTGAATCTCTTCCTGCTCCTCCACGCCGACCATGAGCAAAACTGCTCCACCTCGACCGTGCGCATGGTGGCTTCCGCCGGTGCCAATGTTTTCGCCTCGGTCTCGGCCGGCGTGAACGCGCTCTGGGGTCCGTTGCACGGCGGCGCGAACATGGCGGTGATCGAGATGCTCAAAAACATCCACGCCGACGGCGACGACGGCACGCGCTTCATCGCCGCCGCCAAGTCCGGCAAGGGCGACCGCCTCATGGGTTTCGGCCACCGCGTTTACAAGAACTACGACCCGCGCGCGAAGATCATCAAGGCGTCCTTCTACAAGGCTCTCGCTTCGCTCGGCATCAAGGACGACCCCTTGCTCAACATCGCGATGAAGCTCGAGGAGTGCGCGCTCAACGACGACTACTTCGTGCAGCGCAAACTCTACCCCAACGTAGATTTCTATTCGGGTCTCATCATGCGCTCACTCGGCATCCCGGAGAACATGTTTACCGTCATGTTTGCCCTCGGTCGCATGCCCGGCTGGATCGCCCAATGGCGCGAAGTCGCGGCCAACCCGAAGCTCAAGATATACCGCCCGCGTCAGGTTTATTTCGGCGAGCCCCAGCGCAATTTCGTGCCGGCCAACCTGCGCAAGGCCTGAGCCGGGTGGCGATGCAGGCTTGCGCCTGTTGCCTGGGGTAGGGCGTGACCGCCGGGTGCGTCGTCACACACTGCGGAGGGCCCGGCGGTCCCGCCCTACCTCTGGCGACCGAAGTCGCCCGCCGTTCACGCCCAGGCGTAGTTGAAGCTGATGCTGATACGTTCGGCGGCGGCGCGGTTTTGCGCGACTTCGTGGCGGAGCCAGCTTTCGAAAAGGATGACGTTGCCGGCCTCGGCGGGGTAGGTGGTGTAGAGCCGGTTTTCTTCGCGCGCGGCGGAGAGTTTGGGCGGCGCGGCCATGAGGGAGGCGAGGCGCGGATCCTCGAACTTGAGGCCCGGGCAGCCCTCGGGCGTGACGACGTAGTAGGTGCCGCTGATGAAGCTGTTCGGGTGCAGGTGCATCGAGTGCGCGGCGGACTCGGGCATGATGTTGACCCAGCAGTCGGTCATGCGGATTTCGCGACCACGCAGATCCATGTCGAGGGCCTTGGCGAAGGCGCGCACGTGGCGGGTGAGCTTTTTTTCGAGACCGCCGAAGGTGCTGGAAAAGTGGTGGAGGGCGTTGAGCGAGGCGTAGCTGGTGTAGCCGCCGGGGTAGTTTTTCTCGGACCACTTGCGGCCGGCGTCGTCGAAATCGCGCAATTGGCGGCACTCGCCCGCGAGGTCGGCATTGAAGCGCGCGAGGCCGGAGGCTTGCAGCGGGTTGCAGTAGATCTGGGTGGGGAACCAGGAGCGAACGGGCGAAGGCGCGGTGGGCGAGGACATGGCGCGGAGCTTGGGTGGGAAAATTAAACCAGCACAAGCATCTCGCATTTAGCTTCGACAAGTGGCGTGTATCCGCTAGGTCTGCACCTGTTTTAACTAAACTAAATAACTACCTATGAGCACTCCTGGCGCAGAAAAAAAGATCCCAGCTGGCATTCTAGGCATCCTTATCGGTGCTTTGGGCATCCACAAATTCTACCTCGGTTACACCAAGGAAGGTTTAATCATGTTACTCGTGACCGTGCTCACGCTCGGCATAGCCGGCTTCATCATAGGCATCATCGGCCTGATCGAGGGCATCATCTATTTGACCAAGACCGACGACCAGTTTGCCGCGACTTATGTCACCGGCAAAAAAGGCTGGTTCTAAGGCGCGTCACGCGACGTTCCCCTTGGTTTGATTTCGCCCCGCCTTCACCGGCGGGGCTTTTTGTTTGGCGGTTTATTGGTTTGCGCGGGCGGGGCGTCGGCGGGCACACCTTGCCGTTCCCCATTTTGCCATGATCGCGCCCGAGACCTCAGACCAAATCGAAAACATCAAGAAACGCGTTTCCCACCTGTGGAAGTTTCTCGATGCCGAGCAGAAGCTGCGCGAAATCGAGGCGCTCGAAGCCCAGATGGGCGAGCCCACGTTTTGGGACAACAACGACCGCGCGCAAAAACACATCGCCAAGGTCAACGGCCTGAAGCGCGCCGTTTTGCCCGTGCAGGCCTTCCGCAAGCGGGTGGACGACCTCGACGCGATGCAGGAGTTGATCGAGGCGGGTTCGCCCGACGAGCAGGCTGAGTTCGGCGCCGAGCTTTCCGCCCAAGCGGTCACCATGCTGGGCGAGTTGGACGACTTGGAAATCGGCGCCTTCCTCACCGGCCAGTTCGATCGCAACAACGCCATCTTTTCCATTCAGGCAGGCGCGGGCGGCACCGAGTCGAACGACTGGGCGGACATTCTTTTCCGCATGTATATGCGTTGGGCCGAGCGTCGCGGTTTCACCGCCGAACTCATGGACGTGCAGCCCGGCGACACCGTCGGCATCAGCAAGGCCACCATTCTCATCAAAGGCGAAAACGCCTACGGCTACTGCAAGGCCGAGCGCGGCGTCCACCGCCTCGTGCGCATCTCGCCCTTCGACTCCAACGCGCGCCGCCACACCTCGTTTTGCGCGGTGGACGTGGTCGCCGAGGTCACCGACGATATCGACATCGAGATCCCCGAGGACGACGTGCGCATCGACGTTTACCGGTCCTCCGGCAAGGGCGGCCAGGGCGTCAACACCACCGACTCGGCGGTGCGCATCACGCACATCCCCTCCGGCCTCGTGGTGGTCTGCCAAAACGAGCGCTCCCAGATCAAAAACAAGGCGACCGCGTGGGGCGTGTTAAAGGCCCGCCTCTACGAAAAGAAGCAGGATGAACAGCGCGCCGAGATGGACCGTTTCTACGGCGAGAAGGGCGAGATCGGCTGGGGCGCGCAGATTCGCAGCTACGTTCTGCAACCTTACCAGATGGTGAAGGATCTTCGCACCGGAGCCAACACTTCGGACACCCAGGGCGTGCTCGATGGCGACATCGACCGCTTCATCAATGCCTGGTTGCGCGCGGGCTGCCCGCGTCATCGCAACAAGGATATTCAGATGGAGGAGTGATTGCGCGGCGCTTGCACGCACGGCACGCTGTGTTCCAGTGGACGCCAGCATGCCGCTCGACCACGCCGATCTTCAGCAAGCCTTCGCCGCCACGCCTCTGTTCGAGGACAAGACCTGGCGGCTCTCGCCCGAGGCGTGGCCCCTGACGTCGGCGCAGATCGCCGAGCTGCGAGAGATCGGTCAGGCGTGTCTCGATTATCACCGCGCGTTGGAAACGCTCTACACGCGCTCGGTCGCGGGGAAAAATTTGCTGCGCAACAAGCCGCTGCTCGCACCCTGGGTCGCCGAATATCTCGACCGCGGAAAACCCGACGCGCTCATCGCCCACGCCCGCGATCCGAAAAACCGCGGCGCGTTGCCCGCCGTGTTGCGTCCGGATTTGTTGCTTACCGACAGCGGCTGGGCGCTCACCGAACTCGACTCGGTGCCGGGCGGCATCGGGCTCACCGCCTTCTTGAATCGCCTCTACGCCGTCGGCACGGAATCGACCGAGGTGCTCGGCGCGGCCGACGCGATGATCAACGGTTTTTACGCATCGGTTTCCGCGCTCCGCGCCGACATCCGCAATCCGCTCATCGCCATCGTGGTGAGCGACGAGGCCGCGACCTACCGGCCGGAAATGGCGTGGTTGGCGGAGCAGCTGCAAGTGCGCGGGCATCGCGTGTTCTGCCTCGATCCTGACGAGATTTTTCCGCTCGGCAGCGCGCTGTGTTTCGACGTCGAGGGCAACCCGGAGAAGATCGACATCATCTACCGGTTTTTCGAGCTGTGGGATTTGGAGCGCATCCCGACCGCGCATTACTTTTTCGAGGCGTGGGAGGCGGGCGAGGTGGCGATCACGCCGCCGATGCGCGCGTTTCAGGAGGAGAAGCTCGGGCTCGCGTTGTTTCATCATCACCTCTTGCAGGATTTTTGGGCGGAGCAGCTCGGAGCGAAATCGCTGGCGCGGCTGCGCGCGCTCATCCCGGCGTCATGGGTGGTCGATCCCGCGCCCTTGCCGCCGGGCGCGACGCTGGTCGGTCCGCAGGCGGGCGGGCGGGCGTTGGCCGATTGGCGCGGACTGGCGGAGGCTTCGAAAAAAGAGCGCGATTTGATTCTCAAAATCTCCGGCTTCCACGAGACGGCGTGGGGCGCGCGCAGTGTGGCGTATGGCGCGGATTGTTCGCGCGAGGAGTGGCAGGGCGCGGTGGAGCTGGCGATCGAGGACGCGCCGCAAAACCTGCATATTTTGCAAACGTATCGGAAGCCGCGCCGTGCCTGGCATCCGCTGTATCCGGAGGCCGGCGGCGAGGCCGCGCCCGAGTCGGGACGACTGCGGCTGTGTCCGTATTATTTCATTCGCGGCGATAAGGCCGAGTTGAGCGGCGCGCTGGCCACGTTTTGTCCGCCGGACAAAAAGATCATCCACGGCATGCAGGACGCGGCTTTGTTGCCGGTGGCGATCAAGGCCGCGCCGGCCAACGCGGTCGGCGAGCCGATCGCCGGCGTGTCGGTGATAAATTGATGTTTACTCGGCGGCTCGCGCCCTTTCATAACCACGGCCTTCGGTTTGGGGCGGTAGCTCAGTTGATAGAGCGCCTCGTTCGCAATGAGGAGGTCGTGGGTTTGATTCCCATCCGCTCCACCAAGCCGACGTTTAATTGTCCGCGTATGGATGATAACGCGGAGGTTAAATTTTCTAATTTCAACGACTTGGTTCGTGATTTGCTATTGAGTAGTTACGGTGTGCCGTAATCTCATGTGTGTTGTGTGATATTATCGGACAAACCTTTACAAATCATGAAAAAGACCACCGCCAAGACCACCGCTACGAAGTCCGCCGCAAAACCTGTCGCCGCGCCGAAGAAGGTCGCGCCCGTGAAGAAATCCGCTCCCGTCGCCAAGCCCATCGTGAAGGCCGTCAAGACTCCTGCGCCCAAGATCAAGAGCGCGCCGGTCACCACCACCACCACCACCATCGTCGCCGCGATCGATGTCGGCTTCGGCAACAGCCTCACGATTCGCGGCGAGGGTCCGGGTCTGAGCTGGGAAGTCGGCGCGCCGCTCGACTGCTCGGCCGATGATCGCTGGACGATCACGCTGCCCGAGACCACTCACCCGATCATCTGCAAGTTTTTGATCAACGACATCACTTGGTCGGCCGGCGAAGACTACACCGTGCTGCCCGGTTCGAGCGTGGTGCTGTCGCCCACGTTCTGAGGGTGTTTTCGCGATTTGCGCGGAAGGGCGCGGGCGGCGGGGACCTCGACGTGTCGGGGTAGACTTTGCCCCGCCCTCCAATCCCGGCGTGCGGTCGCGTATTTTCTGATCTGGAGGGCGGACCTCCGTGTCCGCCGGGGATTTCAAAGCCTCCGCACGGTTCTCGTCCGGGGCCGGCTCAATCGCGCGGGTTGAGCCGGCGCAGCGCAGCCGTGAAGCGGGCGAGTTCGTCGGCGTCGTTTTTCGACGTATCCAAAATGTAAGGACGGACGGTCAAGTGCACGCGGCTGAAGGGGCGGGGGAGGACAAAGCGGTCCCAACTTCGCAGCCGCCAGGAAGCTTCGTAGTTCACGCCCAGCATCGCGATCAAGGCGCCCGAACGGCGGGCCACGAGCAGCGCGCCGGGCTTGGCGACGTAGAGCGGCCCGCGCGGTCCATCCGGCGTGATGCCGGCGTCTCCGCCGTCGCGCAAAACCTGGATGAGTTCGGTTACCGCTTCGCGTCCGCCTTGCGAACTGGAGCCTCGAACCGCCTTCAGCCCCATCGTGGCGAAGAAGCCCGTTAACCAGGCGCCGTCGCGGCTGCTGCTGATCAACGCGTGCAAAGGGCGGCCGCCGCGAAAGGCGCGGGCAATGTGGCCGGCGACAAAGAGGCGGTTGTGCCAGAGCACAAAAAGCGTGGGGTTGGTCGCGACGGCCAACACCTGCCGCGTGCGTGCGTCCGTGGTGATGCGCAGGGTCGCCACCCAGAGTCGCAGGAGCCATCCGGCGACATAAGCCAGAGCGAGTTGCCGTCCTTGCAGCACCTTGAGCCGACGCGGGCGGACGGGGTGCGGAGTGGAAGCGGTGGACATGGCGGGCCGAGAGAACGGGGAGCGGGATGCAAAAGGCAAAAAAAACCGGAGTCGGCGCATGGGAAGTCCCCGCCGCGCGGCGGGGCTTGCCAGAGGGCGAAGTGCTCTCACATGGTAGCGCGATGCGTTTCCTACGTTTGCTAACCCCGATCATTCTTGTGCTTGCTATGGGCTTTGTCACCGGCTGCGCCTCGTCGTCCAAGAAGCGGGATTTCGATCATGCGGCCGTGCGCTTCCTGCTTGAGGCGGGTCCGGGCGAGGCCGGCGTGGTGGTGCGTCTGCCCAGCAGCGGCACGATGATCACGGTGATTCCCAAGGTGCTGTTCACCGAGTTCGACGTCACGAACGTCGAGGTCATGGAAAGTGACTTGGGCCGGGTGATGCTTTTCCACTTCACGACGGCGGCGGGTCGGGATCTCTACCGTCAAACCGTGAGGAGGCAGGGGCTTCGTATCGTCACCACGGTGAACGGTCAGGCTGTTGGCGCGGTGCGCTTGGATCGGCCGATTTCGCAAGGTTACGTGCTCACGCACATCGAGGCCGATCCTGCGGATTTCGAGAAACTGGCGAAAAGTATTCGGCTGACCTCGGAGGCCGCTCGCAAGGATTTGGAGAAACGAAAGAAGTAGGCAGGGATGGGTTTGCCGAAGGTCTTGCGTTATCTCGGACGGGGCGGATTGAGCCTCGCCGCCTGTTGGTTTCTGAGCGCTTGTGACTCGCATCGCTCCTCGGGCGATGAGGGCTCACCTAGCCCGGTCGTCTCGCCTGCATCGCCTTCGAAGCCGAAGCCGCCGGCGCAGTTGGCCCTGGTCTGGCCGGTGCCGAATCGCGCTTACTTGGAAGGCGCGCCCTTCGAGGCCTTCGTGCAGCCGACCGAGTCGGGCCTGATCGAGTCGGGACTTTACGGCAGCACGCGCAGCGGAGGGCGGCAATTTCACGAGGGCTTGGATTTGTTTCCGATCAAGCGCGACGCGCGAGGCGAGGCGGCGGACGATGTGTTCGCGGCTTTGGCGGGCGTGGTGCGGCATGTCAGCACGCGTGCCGGCGCGAGTAGTTACGGGCGCTATGTCGTGCTGGAGCATCCGGAGCAGTCGCCGGCGGTTTACACGCTGTATTCGCATCTGGCGGATATCGACCCGGAGGTGAGGCCCGGTGCTGCGGTGAGGGCGGGTGCGCGGCTCGGGCTGATGGGGCGGAGCGCGGGCGGCTACACGATTCCGCGAGAGCGCGCGCATCTGCATTTTGAGATCGGCGTGCGCGTGACCGACGATTTTCAGGCGTGGTATGACGGCCGAAAATTCGGCAATAAAAACGAGCACGGGCTCTACAACGGCATGAACCTGATGGGTCTGGACCCGCTGGATTTTTTTGACCGGCACAAGGCGGGCGCGCTGCGCTCGCTGGACGAGGTTTTTCGCGAGACGCAGGCGGCGGTGACGCTGCGCATCGCGCACCTGGGCGAGCCGGATTTTGTGACGCGTTATCCGAGTCTGGCCAAGCGCGCGATCGGTTTGCGCGGAGGCTGGGAGATCGATTTCAGCGCGACGGCGGTGCCCTTGCACTGGCGCGAGATTTCGCCGGGCGAGTTTATTGGCTGGAAGCCGAACGAGGCGCGTATTTTGAGCGTGGACCAAGCGCTGCTCGACGCGAATCGCGGTCGGGATTTGGTGCGGACCTTGAGGGGCCGGCCAGTTCCCGGGCGCGATCTGCGCACCGTGCTGGAGCAGCTCTTCGGGTGGCGGGGTTGATGCCGATTACCTCGGGCTTCCAGACTTTGCCGGATCGCTGGAGGGGCGACCTCCGTGTCGTCCTTGCTCGAAGGACCGGACGGAGCCGGTCCCTCCAAAAGCCCAAACGCTAACGTAATTTGGTATGAGACCCGTTGCCGCGGCGGATCAGCCGCGCATGCCGGCGAGGAAGGTTTCGGCTTCGCGGATGGATTTTTCCATGTCGGCGACGAGACGCGAGACGTCGTCTTCGAGCGAGCGCGCGGTGCCGGAGAGGCCGGCGACGGCCTGGGCGTTGAGGTTGGCTTTTAGCAGGAGAACCTTGTCGCGGAATTTGACGAGGATGGGGTCCATGCGATCAGCGGCGGTGTTCATGGTGCGCACGAGGCCGTCGGCGCGGGCGCGGGTTTCGCGGAGGAGGCGCTCGCTTTCGGCGCGGTCGGCGGGGTCGTTGATCGAAGCGGCTTCGGAGGCCCATTCGCGGAAGAGCGCCTCGCTGACGTTTTCCACGCCCTTGATGCGCGAGCGCACGGCGGCGGCGCGGCTTTCGCAGCGTTTGAGTTCGGCGTTGAGCCGGTCGTAAACGGTTTTGATTTCACCCGGAGCGACCTGGGTGAGCGCGAGAAATTGGGTGAGCGCGTCCTGGAATTGTTCCTTGGCCTCGGTCTGGGCGTCGCGAGCGTCTTCGACGCGCGAGACGAGGATGTCGCGTTTGGGGTAGCCGAGCTTTTCCGCCGCCGCGTAGTAGGTGCTGGCGCAACCGGAGAGGAGGAGCGCGACGCAGGTCAAGAGCACGGCGAGAAGGCTGGCGGGGCGGGTGGGGAAAGAGGGAGCGGAAGGCATGGTGAGATAGAGGAGTGGAGCGGGCTTGGGGACTCAGCCCAAGGAAAAGCTTATGAGGCCGTAAACGCGCTGCAAGCGGCCGACGGGGGCGTGCCGCGGTAGAGGCGCCAGGTCGGTGGATGAGGCGGGCGCGCCCGGGGTCGATGAATTGCTCCGCGAGATCGGCAAGAGGCCGGTGCTGACGGTGGCTGATTCGCCGACGTTTTTGGAGCAGGGCGGCATCATCAATGTTTTCGCCGGCGACGAGGGCAGGCTGCGTTTCGAAATCGCGCCCAGGCACGCGTCGGACGCCGGCCTTGTGTTGAGCTCCCGTCTGCTTGCGCTGGCCCGGATCGTGAATGTGCCGGCGGCGATGACGGCGCCTGAATCGGCACCTGCGCCCTGAGAAATATGCGGGGCGGCGAGTCGAGCCTCGCCGTCGAGAGCGTCGTCAAGCCGACGCACTCCAAAGTCAGAGCAGTTCCAGCTGCGTGGTGTCGGAGGGCGGCGCGACGGTGAGTTTGCGCTTCGGCTTGGCCACGGGTGCGGCGGGCAGCTCGACGGCGGTCTCGTCGCCCTCCAGCTTGGCGAGGATGGCGCGGGCGCGGTCGATCACGCTGGGCGGCAGGCCGGCGAGACGCGCGACCTGAATGCCGAAGCTGCGCTCGGCGGGGCCGGCGACCACGCGGCGGAGGAAGACGATGTCGTCATTCCATTCCTTCACCGCCACGCTGTAGTTGCGCAGTCGATACAGGTGTTTTTCGAGCTGGGTCAGTTCCTGGTAATGGGTGGCGAAGAGCGTGCGCGGGCCGCGCTCGGGGTCGGCGTGGAGGTGCTCGACCACGGCCCACGCGATGGAGAGGCCGTCGTAGGTCGAGGTGCCGCGGCCGATCTCGTCGAGAATGATGAGGGAGCGGTCGGTGGCGTGGTTGAGGATGTTGGCGGTCTCGTTCAT
Organism: uncultured Akkermansia sp.; assembly: GCA_964579225.1. Lineage (GTDB taxonomy): Bacteria > Verrucomicrobiota > Verrucomicrobiia > Opitutales > Opitutaceae > IMCC26134_A. The sequence continues at coordinate 12,923 of CAZOGV010000050.1, forward strand.
CTCGACCATGAAGGTGGAGTTGCCGCGCGCGAGGTCGTCGCTCGCGCCGACACGCGAGAAGATGCGGTCCACCACGCCGAGGCGGCAGGCGGTGGCGGGCACCCAGGAGCCGAGGTGGGCCATGAGGGCGATGAGGGCGATCTGGCGGATGTAGGTCGATTTACCGGCCATGTTGGGACCGGTGAGGAGGGCGAGCTGCTCGGCGTGCGCGGAGAGGCGGGTGTCGTTGGGCACGAAGGCTTGCGAGCCGGCGGGGCGGGAGGGATCGCGCAGCATCTGCTCGACGACGGGGTGGCGGCCGGCGGTGATTTCGAGCACCGACTCCTCGACGAACTCGGGCTGGCAGTAGTCCCACTCGCGGGCGAGCTCGGCCCAGCCGGCGAGCACGTCGAGTTCGGCGAGAGCCTGGGCGGTCTTGGCGAGGGCGATGGATTCGTCGAGCACGGCGGCGATGAGCGCGGCGAAGAGCTCGTGCTCGCGGGCGAGGGCGTTGTCGTCGGCGGAGAGGATTTCTTTTTCCTTTTGGCGCAGGGCGTCGGTGACGTAGCGCTCGCCGTTTACCGTGGTCTGGCGGCGGATGTAGTCGGCGGGGACGAGGTGGAGGTTGGCCTTCGTGACCTCGATGTAGTAGCCGAAATTATTGGTGAATTTAACCTTCAGGCTGCGGATGCCGGTGCGGGCTTGTTCGCCGGCTTCGAGTTCGGAGAGCCAGGTGCGGTTGTCGGTTTTTAGGGAGTGGAGGCGGTCGAGTTCGGCGTCGTGGCCGGCGCGGATGAGGCCGCCGTCGGCGATATCGTTAGGCAGTTCATCGGCGAGGGCGCGCTGGAGCAGATCGCGGAGTTCGGGTAGTTCGGCGAGCGAATCGATGTAGGGCGCGAGGTCGGGCGAGGTGAAGGCGGCGAGGGCGGACTTGAGCGCGGGCAGGGTGACGATGGTGTCGCGCACGCCGCCGAGTTCGCGGGGGTTGCGCAGGCGGTTTTGCAGGCGGCCGAGGATGCGCGGGATGTCGCGCACCTGGGCGAGGGCGGCGCGAAGATCGGTGAGCGGGCCGGGCGCGGCGATGAGCGCGCCGACGGCGGCGGAGCGGCGGCGGATCTCGGTGATGTCCTGCGGCGGAGCGGCGAGCCAGGCTTCGAGCAGGCGCGCGCCGGGGGCGGTGCGGGTGCGGTTGATGGCGAGGAGGAGCGAGCCCTCGCGCTCGCCGCGCGTGGACGAAAAAATCTCCAGGTTGCGCAGGGTGGCGGGATCGAGGAGGAGGGTGGTGTCGCTGCGGTGGAGTTGCAGGCGGTGGAGGTTCTCCGGTTTGGCGCAGAGGTTTTCCGTGACGTAGAGCACAAGCGCGCCGGCGGGGCCGAGGGCGGCGTGATCTTGCGGGATACCGAAGCCCTCGAGGTTGAGCACGCCGAGGGTGGAGAGCACGGCGCGCAAGCCGGTGGCGGGCTCGAATTGGAAGGACGGCAGCTCGGTGACGGCGCGGCCGGCGGCGAAGGCGGCGAGGGCGTGGAGCGCGGTTTGCTCGTGCGGGGCGGAGCGCCATTTTTCGAGAAGGCCTTCGGGCAGGACGAGTTCGCGCGGGTCGAGGGCGGTGAGAACGGGGAGCAGGTCCTCGGGGCTGGCGTCGGAGGCGAGGCGGAAGTCGCCGGTGGAGAGATCGAGCCAGGCGGCGTGCAGGCCGGCGCGGTCGGAGAGGAGGGCGGCGAGGTAGTGGTTGCGCGAGGCGTCGAGCTGTTTGGCGTCGAGCGTGGTGCCGGGGGAGAGGATGCGGGTGAGGGCGCGCTTGACGAGTTTGCCGGCGACGGCGGGCTCGGCCTGATCGCAGATGGCGACCTTGCGGCCGGCGACGAGGAGCTTGTTGACGTAGCCGTCGGCGGCGTGAAACGGGATACCGGCCATGGGGTAGCCGCCGCGCATGGTTTGGGTGATGCCGAGGAGGCGGGCTGCCTCGATGGCGTCGTCGAAAAACATCTCGAAGAAATCGCCGAGACGGAAGAGCAGGATGGTGTCCTTGGGCAGGCCGTTGCGCACCTCGAAGTATTGCTGAAGCATCGGGGTCAGCTTGGGGGCGGGAGCGGCGGCGGATGCGGCGGGCGGCGTGGCGGACATGGGGCGATGTTTACGGTTGGGCGGGCCGCCAAAAGCACAAAAGCGCAAAACGTGCGCGGTCGGCGGGTGTCTTAACCCCAAAGGCGGGCGCTGACGGAACCGGCGGCGTAGAGGGTTTCGAGCGCGAGCACCTCGAGGCGGGGGGACTGGCAGGCGAAGAGGGTGGTGAGCGCGGCGTGGTCGAGGTGGGTTTCCACGTGGGTCTGGCCGAACTGGCGGTAGGTGACGCGGTAGGCGGTCTCGGTTTCGTCGAGACGGCGCAGCACGAAGGCGGGGGCGCCGGGCGCGGGCGGCGGGGGGACTCGAGCGAGGGAGAGGGGATGGCCGGAGCGGCGCCGGTTTTGCGATTGGAGCGGCGATCCGAGGGGAGCGCGGGGCGGGTGAAGGGGTAGTAGGCCTCGCCGAGGATGCGCGCGGCCTCCGTCTCCGCCGCGTGGATACGCAGGAAGAGCTCCTCGCGTTGGAGGAGGAGTTCGTTGATCCGGATTTGTTGGGCACGCTGCAAAGGCGGGAATGCTCAGGCGTGTTCGAAGAGGACGCCGACATCGAAAAGCTGCTTGGCCACCTGCATGATTTCGCCCGGTTGGTTGTCCCGGCGGCGGAGTTTTACGCCGACACAGATGGTCGTCGGGGCGAAGGCAGTGAGTTTGTCGCCGAGCAGGCTTTCGATGGTGGGCAACGTGACCGGGATCTCGCGGTTGGGGACGAGAAAGGCGGCGTGGATGGGCAACTTAACCGTGTCGTGCGGGCAATGGGCCTCCTGCACCA
>CAZOGV010000051.1:0-4108 GCA_964579225.1 uncultured Akkermansia sp.
CGCCTCAACCCTTCGCCTCGCCCTCGCCCGCCGCCGACGGACCATCCGCAGTCGCCGCCGCCGCCGCGCCGCCGCCGCCACCCCGCCCCACCAGCGCCGCCAGTTGCTCCTGAATCGACAAGAAAAACTCCGGACTCAAATCCGCCGCCTGCACCTCGTGCAGCGTCTTCAACTTCGCGTGCTCGTAGATCTGCTTCGCATTCGCCCCGCCGCCCGAGCGGCCCTTCGGACGCAGCACGCGCTTCCGCTCCAGCATGATCGCCAGCACCTGCAACAGCCGCTCGTTCTCCACCGTGCGCTCGTTCGCCGGATCGCTCAGCGCGAGAAACAAACTCTCCGCCGTCAGCTTCAAATTGCGCTCCGGATTGTCGGCCGTCTTCCGCACCTTGAACACCTGCGCCCACCGACACGCCACCGTGCCGTTCGTCGTGAAACCCGCCAACTCCGACTCCAGAACATCCAGACGCGTGATCGCCTCCGCCGCCAACGCCGCCTCCTTGCCCGTCAGCCCCTCCGGCACCGCGCCACGCACCAAAAAACTCAACACCCGGTCGCCCTCCACGAAGTCCCGACCGGACACATGACAACGCGGCGAAATAGATTGCAGGGTAAGTTCCATAAACGTGGGGCTTTCTTGTTTACCCCCGCCACCGGGCGACGCTAGCACTTTTCCTCAACAGCACGCATGAACGGTCGCATCATCGCCATCGGCGACATCCACGGATGTCACCTCGAATTCGCCGAACTTCTCGACCGCCTAGCCCTCGCGCCAGAAGACCGCCTCGTCCTGCTCGGCGATCTCGTCAACCGCGGCCCCGACAGCGCGCGCGTCATCGACCTCGCCATCCAGCACCGCGCCCTCTCCCTCCTCGGAAACCACGAGGCCCGCCTCCTCGCCTACCGCCGCACCAAGGACCGCGCCCCGCTCAAGGACGACGACGAAAAAACCTGCGCCGCCCTCCAGCCCCGCCACTGGGACTACCTGGAGAAAATGCCCCTCACCCACGAGGTGCCCGAACTCAACACCGTCTTCGTGCACGGCGGCTTCCTGCCCGGCGAGCCTTGGCAAAAACAACCCGCCAACATCGTCACCCGTATCCAAGTCATCGATACCGACGGCCGCGCCCGCAAGCGCGCCGAATGCCCCGGCGGCATCCTCTGGGCCGAACGCTGGTCCGGCCCGCCCTTCGTCGTTTACGGCCACACCCCGCGACCCGACATCTTTAAACTCAAGTGGTCCGTCGGCATCGACACCGCCTGCGTCATGGGCGGCTACCTCACCGCCTACATCCTGCCCGAACGCCGCTACGTCCAAGTAAAAGCCCGCCGCCGCTACTACGGCGACTAATCGCGACCAACCGCTCCGTCCCCTTTCCCACCATGGCCCGCTCCCCGAAAAAATCTCCCGCCGCCGCTCCCGCCCCGACCGCGCCCGAATCCGCCGCGCCCGGCGCCGCCCTCCTCGCCGTCGATCTGCAAGGCTCGCTCCTTGCCGCCCTCCCCGCGCCCGCCCGCCGCGCCCTGCTCTCCCGCGCCGGCCTCGCCCTCGCCGCCGCCAAGGCGCTCCACATCCCGGTCGTGTTCTCCGAACAAGCGCCCGCCAAACTAGGCCCCACCGCGCCCGCCCTGCGCAAACTCGCGCCCGCCGCCGCGCCCGTCTTCGCCAAGACCACCTTCTCCGCGCTCGCCGACGAGTCCCTGCTCTCCTCCCTTCGCGAACAACACATCGAGCACCTCCTCCTCATCGGCCTCGAAACCCCGATCTGCATTTACCAAACCGCCCTCGGCGCGCTCGCCGAAGGCTTTCAGGTCACCGTGCTCAGCGACGCCGTCTCCGCCCGCCGCGCCGACGACCACGCCGCCACCCTCGCCGCCCTTCGTCACGCCGGCGTCCACGTGCTCCCCATCGAGACCGTCCTCTACGCCCTCCTCCACGACGCCGGCCACCCGCTCTTCAAAACCATCACCGCCCTCGTCAAGTCCCACGCCTGACCTCCGGCTCCCTTCTCCCGCTTACCAGCTTTACTAGCTCTACTAGCTTACCAGCTCTACCAGCTCTATTAGCTCCAAAAACATGTCCGACACGCCTCCGCTCCTCACCGTCCGCGAACTCAAATCGCCCGACCTCAACCCCGGCGCGCCCTTCGCCGCCGTGCTCGTGGTGAAAAAACTCCAGGTCAAAACCGCCTCCAACGGGAACCCCTTCCTCTCCCTCGAACTCGGCGACCGCGGCGGTAGTTTCTCCTGCACCATCTTCGGCGACAGCCCCCTCTGCGATCCCGTTAAAACCGCCGGCGAAGGCGCCGTGCTCCGCATCGAAGGCCGCTCCGATTCCTTCCAAGGCCGCTTCTCCCCTAAACTCTTCAAAGTCGTCGCGCTCTCCGAGGAGCAACTCGCCGCCGAGCCCAACCTCATCAACGAGCTCGTCGAACTCCCGCCCGAAAACGGCGACGAGCTGTGGGCCGAATTCCAGACCTTCATCGACGGCATCAAACACGACGAACTCCGCATGACCGTGCGCGGCGCCTTCGAGGAGATCGGCGAAAACTTCCGCTACGCCCCCGCCGCCGTGGCCATGCACCACGCCTACCGCCACGGCCTCCTCGAGCACACCATCCACATGGCCCGCGCCTGCCGCGCCCTCCTCCCGCTCTACCCCGAGGTGGACGCCGACCTCGCCATGGCCGGCATCCTCCTGCACGACACCGGCAAGACCATCGAATACCAGGGCACGCTCGCCACCAAGCGCAGCCGCCGCGGCATCCTCCAGGGCCACGTCGTCCTCGGTTACCAGATCGCGCGCAAACACGGCATGAAAGCCCGCCTCGACGCCGACCGCCTCGAACGCCTTGAGCACATCATCCTCAGCCACCAAGGTGAACCCGAGTGGGGCGCGGCCGTTTACGCCGCCACGCCCGAGGCCGTGTTCGTGAGCATGATCGACAACCTCGACGCCAAAATGGGCATGGTCCAACGCGCCCTCCGCCAAGCCGACGCCGCCACCGAATTCTCCGAACGTCTCCCCGGCCTCAGCACCCAGCTCCTCACCCGCCCCATCGGCGAGTGAGGAAAACCTCTTTAGGTAGGGACGGACCGCCGGGCCGTCCGCTCCGTATCACGCGAACTCGCCTCGCACACGTCCCCCCACACCGCCTACCCGCGCCGGTAATCCTCCACCTCCGTCACCACGCCGCCGTTAAAGATCACGCGCAACTCGATCTCGCGCGCGCGACCGCCCGAGCTCACGCCCACGCCGCCGCCGAGACCGCCGCTGCCGCCACCTATGCCCACGCCAAACCCAAGACCCGACGCGCGCCGCTCATAAGTCCACACCTCTTCCTGTCCCGAAGCGCTCGTGCGCTTGCCCACCCGGTCCGGTTTGCCGCGCGCCAAGGTCACCTGCAAGGGAGTGAACCCCACCGCCACCTCGCCCGCCTTGATCTGCTCCTGCACCTCGGTCGGCATCGCCTCGAAGGCGGCCTGCTCCTTCTTGATTCGCGAGTCCGGCCCCGAGGCACAGCCTCCGAGCGCAAAAACCGTCGTTAATCCGAGCAATGCCGCCACCCAGAGTCGTGCGTGTGTTTTCATAAAGTAAGTAGCTTATCTTTGAATGCCTTTGGCGCACCCGGTTCCCTTCTTTTTAATGTCCATTCACCGAAATCGCCGACAATAAACACTCCTTTCCCCTTCCCAACATGTCCGCCACACCCACCACGATCGCCATCGGTTCCGACCACGCCGGCTTCAAATACAAGGAGGCCATCAAGGCCATGCTCCTCGCCGAGGGCCACACCGTGAAAGACTTTGGCACCTACTCCGACGCCTCCTGCGACTACCCGGACTGGATCCGCCCCACCGCCGAGGCCGTGGCCCGCGGCGAGTTTCAATTCGGCATCGTGCTCGGCGGCTCCGGCAACGGCGAGGCCATCGTCGCCAACAAGGTCAAAGGCATCCGCTGCGGCCTCTGCTGGAACGAACAGGTCGCCATCTGGAACCGCTCCCACAACGACGGCAACGTGCTCTCCCTCGGCGAGCGCACCGTCACCGTCGAGGAGGCGCTCCAAATCGTGCGCACCTGGCTCGCCACCCCCTTCGAGGGAGGCCGACA
>CAZOGV010000051.1:4118-15668 GCA_964579225.1 uncultured Akkermansia sp.
GAGACGGCCTGATTCGCCATTCCGGGTGCCTTTTGGAGGGCGGGGCTCCGTCCCCGCCGCCCGTTTTCCCACATTCCCCGCTCCCATGTCCGCCGACGCCCTCGTCCGTTTCCACTCCCTGCTCGCCGAGGCCGCCACGCAGGGCACGCTCGTGAAGCTGACGCTCGGCAAGCCCCGCCCCGGCGCGGCCGACCCCACCCTGCGCAACGTCTTCGTGCGCCCCGTCGCGCTCAAGACCGGCCCGCACCTGACCTTCGTCTTCCGCCACGCCACGCGCGACGTCACCAAAAACCTCCCGCCCGCCGAGGCCGTCGCCGCCGTCGAGCGCCTGCTCGCCGCCGAGTTCCTCGACGCCCACCTCTTCACCCCGCTCCACACCGCGCAGCTCGAGCAATCCGCCGACTCCACCCGCCCCGCCCGCCTGCGCGTCAAGACCGCCGACTCCGCCCCGCCCATCCCGCCCGCCACCCACGACCGCGCCAAGACCCGCGTGCTCGCGCCCGACTCCCCCTGGCTGCGCGCCCTCGGCGTCACCAACGACCGCGGCCAGCCGCGCGAAGGCATGGCGCATAAATTCCGCCAGATCGAAAAATTCGCCGAACTCCTGCAAGCCCTGCTCGCCGAAGCCGGCTTCGATACAAACTCCGCGTTCGACGCGTCCGCATCTTCCGCATCGCCCGCCACGCCCCCGCTCCGCATCGCCGACATGGGCGCGGGCAAGGGCTACCTCACCTTCGCCCTCGCCGCCCTGCTCGGCCCGCGCGCCCGCGTCACCGGCATCGAGCGCCGCGCCGACCTCGTCGCCACCTGCAACCGCGTCGCCGCCCAGTGCGGCTTCGCCTCGCACCTGACCTTCATCCAAGGCGACATCCCCGCCACGCCCGAGGCCGCCCGCGCCTCGCTTGGCGAGCTCGACGTCATGATCGCCCTGCACGCCTGCGACACCGCGACCGACGACGCCCTCGCCGCCGGCCACGCCGCCGGCGCGCGCCTGCTCGTCGTCTCGCCCTGCTGCCAAAAAGAATTGCGCGCCCAACTCACCGCTCCGGCCGTATTGGCGGACGCACTACGCCACGGGATTTTCCAGGAGCGCCAGGCCGAGTTTGCCACCGACGCCCTGCGCGCGCAGCTGCTGGAAGCCGCCGGTTATCGCTCCAAGGTTTTCGAGTTTATCTCCACCGAGCACACCGCGAAAAACCTCATGATCGCCGCCATCCGCCACCGCGAGACGGTCGCACCCGCCGCGCTCGCCCGCGCCCGCGCCTTCGCCGCCTTCTACGGCATCCGCGAGCAACGCCTCGCCCGCCACCTCGGCTTCGACCTATCCGCCTGAGCCGCTCCCGGCTTTCGCCGCGCCTACCGCCGGACGCGCGCCAAAAACGCCGCGGTATTATCCGTCGCTCGCTCCAGACGCCGCGTCAAATCGGCCCGGGCCCGCAACTGCTCCGGAATGCTCGTCTCCCAATACTCGCTGGTGCGGAAAAAATCATAGTAGTCGCCGGTGTTGAGTTCCCTCACGCCCGTGGCGGCGAACGAACGCATGCCATGGAAAAATTCCTGCACGACTTGCCCGGCGGCAATGGGCGAGGTGCCCATGCGGCTGTATCGTTCTTCAAAACGCTCGACCAAAGGGCGGATGCGGGGATTGCGCGACGCCTCCCGAAAGCGGCCATACATGGCGTAATAAATCGCCTCCGAATCCGCCTCGAACTCGGCGATTCGCTTCGCCTGATCCCGCCAGCGAACGAGATCGATGGCCTCCCACCCTTCGACTCCGTCGATGCGAAAACCGAACCAGCGCTGCTCGGTTTTCTTCTCGACCGCACGTCCGGCGGGCGCGTTCGCCGGGCCGTCCAACTCGTCCAGCCGACGGCTCTGAGAATAGCTCGCCACGCCCACGACCTCGCCCGTTTCCACGTGCAGGATCGGGCTGCCGCTGTTGCCCGGCTGGAAGGGCGCGTCCACCTCCACCCGGTTCGGCCATAGACCCCGCACCGTGCCCGACACCTGGGTCGCCACGCCGCCGCCGCGCCGGTTGCCCACCACCGCCACCTTGTCGCCGAGCTTCACCGTGCGGATCGGGTCCTCCGCCAGCTTCAAGGCGGGCGCCGTATTCGTTCCTTCGATACGCAGGATGGCGATGTCGCGCCCCATGGCTCCAAACATCCCGGAAACCGGCACGCTCACGCCGCGCACCGTGGTCACGCGGATCTTCTCGTTGCCGCCGATGACATGCAGGTTGGTCACCACAAAATCGATGCCGCGCAAACGGGCGACGAATCCCGTGCCCACGCCGTCGTCGCCCTCGACCATCACGATCGACGCCATCTGCCCGGACACATCGGGTTGATCGGCCGCTGTGCCCGCTCCCGCCGCCGTTCCCGAAGCGCCGCCGGCCAGACCGCCGGGCGTGTTGCGCCGCGAGGGACCAAAACCGGGCTCGCCGGGCGCATCCGCCCCACCGCCCTGCGCCGCACCCGCTCCCGCCGCGACCAGCAAGTCGGGCAGCTCCACGAACCGCGCCGTCGCCGCGATCCCGGGCAGCGCCTCGTTCCAACCGTCATCAAGATCGAAATGCACCGCATGCCTGCCGCGCGAAAAATCATACCAGTATAGGGTCTCGCGTATTTGCTGCGGCGCGACGCCGACGCGACCGGACGCGTTGAGCTCGGTCATGCGCACCAGGGTGCTTGTCGCCGCGTCCAGCCAGAGCATAGTCACCGCGTTCCCCGCGCGCGTCGCCTTGATACGCACGAGAGGCTTGTCGCCGGATGTTTCCCTGGCCGCGACCTCCACGCTCTCGAAACCAAAGGCCCCCGGCCCGTCTTCGCCGCGATTCATGAACAGCACCGAAAACACCGGATCAACCCGGGCGAACTCGCCCAAGCGCTCGGCGACCTCCTGCTTGAACAAGGCCAGGGGAATCGGCACCCGGGTCGGCGAGTTGGTCGCGGTGTTCAGCACCATCATCTCTCCGTCGCCGGAACCCACCTTGCCGAAGCCGATGGTGCGCTCCGGCATGATATTCCCGGAGACGTCACGCTAGCGCTGGCTGATGATGCGCCAGTTGTCGGGCGATCCCTTGGTCAAAACCACCCGCTGATACACGGTGCTCATCACCCGCGGCGCGGCACCGGGGCCTCCCGGCCGATTCGGAACGACCCGCAACTCGCGCACGATGGCCACCGCCTCCAAGCCCGCCGTATCCGCATAAGTCGCCTGCGCCCGCGCCAACAGCGCCTCGGCCTCGGCGGCGGCGTCCGCCCGCATCTGCGGGACGACCGTTGCGACCAATGCCACCATCAATCCGAAAACACGAAAGTCACGAAACATCGACATGCCGCAAAATGCGCAAAATCTCGCGCCGTGGTAAATGTAATATCCCTGCCTGCATAACTTTCCCATAAACGCCCCGATTATTAAAATCGGCCCGATATAAAATTGCTTTAACTGGCCGGCGCTTGCTCGCCGCCTTCAGCACGAAGCACCCCACCGCAACTCGCACACCAACATCACCGCACCGCCTGCGGTGCTTCCGGACCATCCTCATGATCCTCGTCGTCGTGATCCGAGAACGTGATGTGCATGTTGAAAATCGGCAGCAGACAAAGCAGCCCGATCACCGTCAACCCGAGCACCGCGTAGCCCGCCGCGTCATGCACGAAACCCTCGATCGCCTCCGGCCCGTGATTGTAGGCCCAGGCGGTCAGGAACAAGCTGCGTAGCAGATTTGTGAATACGGCGAAGAGCATCGACGACACCACCAGCGCGATCTTCTTGCCCAGCGAGTCGAGAAACACCGAGGCCAGAAACGAGCCCGCGAACAAACACGCCGTCAGCGAACGGATGCCCGAGCACGCGTCGGCCACGCCCACGCTGCCCGTCGGCAAGATCAGCACGTTGCCCTGCTGCTCGATGGGCAGCCCCAGAAGATCGAAAACAAAAAACACCACCGCCGTCACCTTCCCGAGCAGGAAGAGACTCAGATTTTGCTCCACCACCGAAAGCATCGGCGCGGACACCAACCACACCATCACGGGGAAGAAAAACCACACCGTCAGCCGCACCCGCGGATCATCGCGCAGGCGCGTCTTGTTCGAGGGTTTTGGCGACGGCGACTCCGGAGCGTTGAGAAAAAGCAGCGGCATCAAAATCGCCGCCGAGCCCAGCGTGATCGCCAGCGTGCCGGGATACGAGGGCCCCGCTCCCGCGCGATAAAACGCGCCGAGCAAAAACAACCCCGCCCCGCCGCACAGCGCGAGCACCGCGAAACGTTGCACCCACCGCGCCAGCCATCCGTCCGCGCGCGGACTGTCCGGTGCCACGCACGCCTGCGCGTCGGCGCTTATTTTCGCCCAGCGATCATAGATCACGAACGCCACGAAGGCCGGAACCAGCCAACCGAAACCATAGTCCTCCTTCGACTCCCACCAATGCGATTGGTCCCAGGCCACGAAGCCCCAAAACGCGAACGCAGCCAGCAACGCGCCGCCAAACGGCATCGGCGCGGTGGTGATAAACTTCTGCCAGTGTTCTTTCATGATGGGGTAAGGAGAGGAGAAAAACGATAATACCTTCGCGGAAGACGCGCGTTCAAGCAACTGCCGTTCAGGCGGCGGTGAAGACCAGCGAACAATTCGTGCCGCCGAAGCCGAAGCTATTGGCCAGCGCCGCGCGCACCGGCTTCACCGCCGCCACGTTCGGCGTCACGTTAAGCCCGAGCGCTGCGATGGCCGGATCGAGATCGGAAACATTGATCGTCGGCGGCACCACACCCTCCTGGATCGCCTTCACCGCCGCGAACGCGCCCATCGCGCCCGCCGCTCCGAGCAAGTGGCCGGTCATGGATTTCACGCCGCTCACGTTCAACGTCGCCTTGTTCTCGGCGAATACGTTTGCGATCGCCGCCGCCTCCTCGCCGTCGCCGCCGGGCGTGGACGTCGCGTGCGCCGACACATAGTCGATCGCCGTCGCCGCCAGACCCGCGTCGGCCAGCGCCGCGCGCATCGCCCGCGCCGATCCCTCCGCGCCGGGCGCGAGCGAGGACAAATGATACGCATCCGCCGATGCACCATAGCCCGCCAGCTCCGCGTAGATCTTCGCGCCGCGCGCCAACGCATGCTCGCGCTCTTCGAGCACGAACACCACCGCGCCCTCGCTCAACACGAAGCCGTCGCGGTTCGCGTCATACGGCCGCGACGCCGCCTCGGGCGCGTCGTTGCGGGTCGAGAGCGCCTTCATCTGCGCGAACGCACCCACCGCCAGCGGCGTCACCGTGCTCTCCGCCCCGCCCGCGATCATCACGTCCGCCTGGCCGCGCGCGATCAACGCCGCCGCCTCGCCCAGCGAGTGCCCGCTCGTCGCGCAAGCCGAGGCCACCGCGTAGTTCGGCCCCTGCAAATTCAGCGCCAGGCTCACTTGGCCGGCCAGCAAGTTGGGCGCGATTTGAATGATAAAAAACGGCGAGATCTTGCGAAACCCGCCCGCCTTCCACGTCTCCTGCGTCGCCTCGATCTCGGGCAAACCGCCCAGCCCCACGCCGAGGTTCACGCCCATGCGCGTCGCGTCGATGCGCTCGCGATGCGCGTCGAGCCCCGAGTCCGCGTAGGCCTCGATCGCCGCCGCCGCGCCCAGATGCGTGAAGCGCCCGAACTTCTTCGCGTCCTTCGGCGAAAACGCCGCCGCCAACGCCTCCCCCGCCGCACCGCGCGGATGCAGCGGAGCCGGCAAGGCCGCCGTCGGCTCGAAGCCCCGCACCTCGCCCGCGATCTTCGCCGCACACAAGGTCGCGTCGAAACGCGTGATCGCGCCGATGCCCGAACGCCCATTGCGCAATCCCTCCCAGTTCGCCTCCGCACTCAGGCCCAAGGGTGTCACCGCACCCAGACCGGTTACCACGACACGATGACGCACGGCGGAAGGCTGATTCAACATGGCTTAAAATGAAGCGAAGCTTGCAGACAGGTTTGCAGGGTTACGGATAAGAAAACCGTCGAACTTGTCACTTCCGCCGCCGCGCCTCAACGCCCAACTTTTTCGCCAAATCCCTGCGACTGCTCGGCGCGCCACCTGCTTTGACAAGACGGCTCCCCCCCTTTTGGCTCACCGTCCTTTTTATCCCGCTCCCCGCCCATCGCCCCGCTCCACATGTCGCAGCTTCATCCCTACTGGCGCATGGAATACATCGCGGCTCCGCGTCCGCCCGAATCGAAGCGCCCTTTCACCGACCTGCCTGCGCTCAGCGACGACCGCGCCGCGCTCATCGTGCACCGCACGCCCCTGAGTTACCTACTCCTCAACCGCTTTCCTTACAACCCCGGCCACCTCCTCGTCATCCCCTACCGCGAAATCGCCGACCTCACCGATCTCACTTCCGCCGAACAGGCCGATCTCATGGCCGCCCTCGTCTTCGGCGAAAAACTCCTCCGCCACGTGCTCAAGCCCGACGCCTTCAACATCGGCTTCAACCTCGGCCGCCCCGCCGGCGGCAGCATCGACCACCTCCACGCCCACATCGTCCCCCGCTGGAACGGCGACAACAACTTCATGCCCGTCCTCGGCCAGACCCGCATCCTCCCTCAAGCCCTCACCGAAACCTGGGAACGCCTCTCCGCCGCCGCCACGCAACTGACGACCGCCGCATGACCACGCAGACCCTTCACTTCCCCTCCGCCCGCCATCTCAGCCAGCTTTACGCCGACCGGACCGAGAACCTCGCCTTCGCCGAACGCCTCCTCGGCCTCACCCTCGTCACCCGCGACGACTGGCTCCGCCTCGACGGCGAATCCGCCGCCGTCCTCGCCGGCGAGGAACTCTTTGCCCTGCTCAACGAAGCCCGCACCCAGGGCCTCGCCATCCGCACAACCGACTTCCACCGCTTCACCGAAACCGTCGCCCGCGGCGAGGCCTCCCAACTCCGCGCCCTCTTCACCCAGCCCGTCGTCGTCGCCACCCAGCGAAAGACCATCATCCCCAAGACGCTCGGCCAAAAACTCTACCTCCAAGCCATCCTGCAACACCCGCTCGTCTTCGGCATCGGCCCCGCCGGCACCGGCAAGACTTACCTCGCCATGGCCGCCGCCGTGAACGCCCTGCTCAAAAATCAGGTCGAACGCATCATCCTCACCCGCCCCGCCGTCGAAGCCGGCGAAGCCCTCGGTTTTCTCCCCGGCGACCTTCGCGAAAAAATCCTCCCCTACCTCCGCCCGCTCTACGACGCCATGGGCGACATGCTCGACACCGGCGACGTCACCAAACTCACCGAAAAAGGCGTCATCGAGATCGCCCCCCTCGCCTACATGCGCGGCCGCACCCTCAGCCGCGCCTTCATCGTTCTCGACGAGGCGCAAAACACCACGCCCGAGCAAATGATGATGTTCCTCACCCGACTCGGCGAAGGCTCGCGCATGGTCGTCACCGGCGACATCACCCAGATCGACCTCCCCCGCGCCAAACAATCCGGCCTGCTTGAAGTCCAGCGCATCCTCCGCGACATCGAAGGCATCGAGTTCCACCAATTCAGCGGTGCCGACGTCGTCCGCCACCCCCTCGTCCTAAAAATCATCGAGGCCTACGAACGCTACCAAAACCCCATCAACCCCTCCGCCTAGTTATCTTTCTCTGGTTTCTTTCTCTTCCTCTTTCGCCCACTCCCCTCCGCCTAACCCCTGCCTCCGCTCCCAGCTCTACCAGCTTACCAGCTCTACTAGCTCTACCAGCTCTACTAGCTCTACCAGCTCTACTAGCTCTACTAGCTCTACAAACACCGTGCCTCCGGCCTTCACCAACTTCATCGCGCGCGTCCGCGCCGTCTTCTCGCCCGCCGCCCCCGTCGCGCCCGCGCCTTCCTCCAAGCGCCGCCGCAAGTCCGCCTCCACCGGACTCGACCTCGCGGCCAAGTTCGACACCTCGCGCCTCGTCGCCGTCGCCCTCTTCGTCGCGACCGTCGTCGCCATCGTGCTCATCTCCTTCGCCGGCGTCGTCAACCGCACCCTCCCCGTTCTCCCCAACCAGATAGCGTCGGTCCGCCTCGTCGCCGCCATCCCCTTCAGCTACGAAAGCGCCGAACGCAGCCGCATCGCCCGCGAACTCCTCCGCGAACGCGTCCCTCCCGTCTTCCGCCTCTCCACCGATCCGCTCAAGCGCTTCGAGCTCCACCTCACCGAACTCGTCACCGCGCTCGAACCCTACGCCAGCCTCGACCCCGAACTGCGCGACTCCTTCCTCGAAGAAGCCGCCGCCACCTACAACGCCCGCGGCCCCTACCGCTCCTCCGCCGACGACCTCGCCATCCTCGCCCTCGGCGACAACCTCGAAGACCGCGCCCGCCTCCTCGCCACCGGCCTCGACATCCTTCGCGCCATCCACGAACAGGGCATCGCCGACCCCACCGATCTCGGCGGCGAAACCACCACCCAAATTCGCCTGTTCCAAGTCCTCCGACCCGACGGCACCGTCGCCACCCGCCCCGTCGAAACCCTCGAAGACGCACTCACCTACCTGCGCGTAAACCTCGCCGCCGAAACCGCCGACCGCGCCCGCGCCATCGCCCTGTATCGGATTTTCCGCGACGGCCTCACCCCCAACCTCGTCTTCGACCGCGAGGCCACCCGCGCCCGCGAGGCCGAGACCCTCCGCGACCTCCGCCCCGTCATCGTCAACGTCGAGCGCGGCCAGACCATCGTCGAAACCGATACCCGCGTCACCGCCGAGCAATTCGAAATGCTCGAAGCCCACCGCCGCGCCCTCGCCGCCACCACCTCCCCCATCGACGAGACCCTGCGCCTCTCCGGCCGCATCCTGCTCGTCCTCGGCATGCTCGCCGCCTCCCTCATCTACATCCGCCTCGAAGACCCCGAGACCCTCCAGTCCAACTCCCGCCTCGCCCTCCTCGCCCTCGTCGTCATCGCCAACCTCGCCCTCGTTCGCTCCACCTACTCCCTCGGCTCGCTCGACTTCTTTCTGGAGAACACCACCGCCGCCGCGCTCCTACCCTACATAGCGCCCGTCCTCATCGCGCCGCTCATCGTCGCCCTGCTCATCGACTGCGGCTCCGCCATCTTTATGGCGCTCTTCCTCGCGATTTTCACCAGCGTGATCTGGGGCGGCCGCCTCGACCTCCTCGTCCTCCAATTCCTCGCCTCCCTCGTCGCCATCCAAGGCGTCAACCAAACCCGCCGCCGCAGCCGCATCCTCAAAGCCACCCTCACCGCCGGCCTCACCCTCGCCCTCGGCGTTCTCCTCCTCGGCCTCGCCGAGCGACTCCCGCCCCTCGCCGTCTTTAAACAAATGATCGCCGGCATCGTCGCCTCCGCCGCCTGCGGCGTGCTCGTCGTCGGCCTGCTCCCCTTCCTCGAAACCCTCTTCAAGCGCACCACCGACATCACCCTGCTCGAACTCACCGACTACAACCACCCCCTCCTCCGCCTCATGCAGTTCGAGGCCCCCGGCACCTACCACCACTCCCTAGTCGTAGCCCAACTCGCCGAAAACGCCTCCGCCGCCATCGGCGCCAACCCCCTCCTCGCCCGGGTCTGCGCCCTCTTTCACGACATCGGCAAAAGTTCAAAGCCGCACTACTTCATCGAAAACCAGTCCGACGGCGACAACCCCCACGACTACAACAACCCCTCCCTCTCCGCCCTCATCATCAAGGCCCACGTCAAAGACGGCGTTGACCTCGCCATCCGCCACAAACTCCCCCGCCCCGTCATCGACGTCATCCAGCAGCACCACGGCACCACCCTGATTCGTTACTTCTATCACCGCGCCCTCCAGGCCCTGCGCAAACAAAACGACGCCAACTCGCCCCTCCCCCCTCTCCTCGGCATCTCCAACGAGACTCGCCCCCCCGCGCCCACCTCCAGCAAAACCGTCCCCCCGATGGCCTACGGAGCCACCGCCACGCTCCCCGAGCAAACCTACCGCTACGACGGCCCCCGACCCCGTTTCAAAGAGAGTGCCATCATTCACCTCGCCGACGGCATCGAAGCCGCCGCCCGCACCCTGCCCAAGGTTTCGCCCCAGCACCTACACGAAATCATCGACCAGATCACCCGCGACCGCCTCGCCGACGGACAGCTTGATGAATCCCCGCTTACGCTCGCCGAAATAACCAAGATCAAGGATAGCTTCGCCCACACCCTGCTCAACATGCTCCACGGTCGCGTCGCCTACCCCGGCGGAGCCACCGTCGCGACGGCCACCGCCCCCGTCGCGAAATGAGCGCCGCCCCCATGCGCGAAATCGCCATCGCCAACCGCCACCCCCGCCTCCGCCTCGACCGCCGCGCCCTCGCCCGCGCCATCCACCACCTCGACGCGCACTTCCGCTTCACCCCCGCCGACCTGCCGACCCTCACCCCCGCTGCCCGCCGCCGCGCCATTGGTCATTGGTCATTGGTCATTGGTCATTCCGAGAGTTCGCCCGCCGTCCCGGCGGGCGAACTCTCGGTCAGCTTCCTCACCGACCCCGCCCTCGCCAAACTCCACGCCGACTACCTCGACGACCCGACCACCACCGACGTCATCACCTTCGAGGGCGACGAAGCCCTCGGCCACGCCGGCGACATCTGCGTCTCCGCCGACACCGCCCAAGCGTATTCAAAAAAACACGACGAAACTTTCTCCGAGGAGCTCCTCCGCTACGTCATCCACGGCTGGCTCCACCTCGCCGGCTACGACGACCTTGAGCCCAGAAAAAAACGCCGCATGCGCGCCGCCGAAGACCGCGCTTTAAACCTCCTCCGCGGCGCCAACCTCCTCCCCGCCTTCAGCCTCAAGTCTCTTCGCTGATTTTTGCGCTTTTTGTATCTCTTTGCGGCCATTCTCCGTGCCTTCGCCTTCCCACCAAACCGAAGCCCACGTCCTCGCCAAGGCCCCGCACGCCGGCGATCACCTCGTGCTCACCTGCTTCTCCCCGGCCGACGGCCTTCTCACCGCGCTCCTGCGTCCGCCCCGTAGCCAGAAAACCGATACATCGCCCGCGCCCGACCTCTTTGATCGGCTCGCCCTCACCCTGAACCACGGCCGCGCCGCGCCGAGCGGCGGCCCCTGGTTCGTGCGCGAATACCGCCTGCTCACCCGCCACGCCTCCATCGGCCGCGACTACGCCACCCTCGCCTCCGCCTCGCGCCTCGCGCGCCTCGTCACCCGCAACCCCATCCCGGAAGATTCCCGCGTCGCCATCGACGCCCTGCTCACCCGCGCCTTCACCGCCCTCGGCCGCGAGGACACGCGCCCCGAGCTCATCTACTTTAAAAGCCTTTACTGCCTCGCCCGCGACGAAGGCCTCCCCCTCAAGCAAGAATGGCTGCCCGCCCTGCCCCACGCCGACCGCGATATCGTCGCCTCCGCCCTCAACCAGCCCGCCACCTCGACGGCCCCCGCCACGCCCGACCTCGCCCGCCTCACCAAACGCCTCGAAGGCTACCTGACCACCGAGCACGACCTCCATTTCGACTAATTTCCCCGTAGCGGAACGACGGAGTCGTTTCGTCTGTTTCATCCGCTCCGATTCGCGTCCCGTCCCGTCCCCGCCGCCCGCCGCCCT
>CAZOGV010000052.1:0-10717 GCA_964579225.1 uncultured Akkermansia sp.
TGCGCCGCTACGCTTTGCTTTACCCGAAGCCCACCGCTTTTCAACAGGCCCGCATAGAGGTCATCGCCCAGTGGCTCAAAACCGGCGATCCCGAGGGCGAGGCATGGCGCAAACGCCAACTCGCTCTCATGGGCGACGTCTCGCAGTTCATGAAACTGCTCAAACAACGCTTCTCCGTCTGGTTCAACCGCACCCACAACCGCTACGGCACCCTCTGGGCC
The DNA here is from genome assembly GCA_964579225.1 of uncultured Akkermansia sp. Classification (GTDB taxonomy): domain Bacteria; phylum Verrucomicrobiota; class Verrucomicrobiia; order Opitutales; family Opitutaceae; genus IMCC26134_A. The sequence continues at coordinate 222 of CAZOGV010000052.1, forward strand.
GAACGCTTCAAATCCGTGCTCGTCGAACCCAAGGACAAGGTCGTCGAAACCATGGCCGCCTATATCGACCTCAACCCCGTTCGCGCACGTCTCGTCGCCGATCCAAAGGACTATCGGTTTTGCGGCTACGCCGAGGCCGTCGCGGGTCATGAGCCCGCGCGAGCCGGTCTGACGTCTTTCCTCTGTGGCGAGGGACGCGCCCGCGATTGGGCGCGGGTTCAGGCCGACTACCGCCTCACGCTCTTCGGCGTCGGCTCCGCCGCCCGCCCGGGCGCCGGAACCGTATCGCCGGAACAACTACAAGAGGTCGTCAAGGCCAAGGGCCGCCTGCCGGTGCCCACTGTATTGCGCTGCCGGATACGCCACTTCTCCGACGGCGCCGTGCTGGGCTCGCGCGCCTTCGTCGCCGAACACCTCGCCGTCTACCGCGCCCGCACCGGCCGACGACGAAAATCGCCGCCCAAAGATTTGCCCCGTTTCGCCGACTGGGGCTCGGAGCTCGCCACTCTGCGCGGCTTGCGCGGGGCAGGGTAGGGTAGTTCGCTTTCGTTGATGGATGTCGGGTCTCGGAGGGTGTAGGAGAAAGTGATGTCAGCCGGATTGCCTCCGGCGTGGCATCCCGCGCGCGCAGCGGGACCCGTGGACGAGTCCCGCGTGCGGGACTCGCTTCCGAACCCATGGGCGGGACGCCCATGCCACCTCGAACCCTCACATCACTTTGTGTTCCACCCGAGCACACGGGGGCGGAGGTTTGGAATCGCCGAGATCGCGCTTCGATCTCACCAGGGGCGCTCCCGTCGCCGTCGGCAGGCGCAAACTGCCGGTCGCGGAATGCCCTTGCGGCTGGTTTTCGTTAGGTTGATGGCAAGAGGAGCGACCGCATGAAACTCAGGACATTATTTATTCTGCTCACTTTGATGCTGGGTTTGGTCGTCGCGCTTCTTGTGTTATATAAGCCGAAGATAGACGGCGTCTATGTCGGACGGGCGAAGGACATGCCGATGGGGGCGAATACTCAAATCACGGTCGTGCTGAAGCAGGTGCGGGATAGCGTTACGGGAGAATTAACCATGGGGCCGGAGATGGTGGGCGGCGGATCTTTGGTCGGCCACCGGGATGGGAAATACGTGCATTTTGTGACCACCAACAGCGAGGGGTATCAGATGACGTGGAGTGGGTATTGGGACCGGCAGTATTTTGAAGGTGAATACATGCTCGGCACAAAAGATGCCCCGGGGTTGGGATTCGGCACGCCGATGGGGCTCTGGGGCGTGATAAAGGAGTGAGGGTTGCGGGGCGCCGGGGCCGCCGGTTTGATTGCGCATTGCACTTGTCACTTGCGGCGGGCCCGGCGGTCCCGCCCTACCATGAGTCCGGAATCGTGGGTTTCGGGTTCAACCCGAAGCCGGATCACATGTCGGGGCAGAAGCCGTAGAGCAGGTCGTCGCGGCCTTTGCCGGGCCACTCGACCTGATTCGCGCGCTGGTGGCGCATGACTTGGAAAACGAGGTCGTTGAGCGCGGCTTCGTAACCAAAAATCGAATACAGCGGAGGCGCGTCGATGGGGATGACGAACGCGGCGAGGCCGACTTCCTGCAACATGCGCACGGAGCGGTCCACCATGTCGGCCTCGGCGGCGCTGCCGCCTTGGAGGAAGATCACCGGCTTGGGCGCGGCGTTCATTTGCTGGAAGGGGCCGTGCGCGAATTGCAAAAAATCGCTGATCGGTGGGCAGGGCCAATACACGCCTTCCATGAATTTGCAGGCGAGGTTCTGGCTGAAGTCGGAGATGGGCGCGGCGGTGACGAGGTTGAAGCCGCCGGACCAGGCGCTGGGCAGGCGGATCATGGCGTCGAGCAGGTCGCGCGGCGCGGTGGCGGCGAGGAGGGCGTCGAGTTGCGCGGCCTCGGGCAGGGGTGCGCGGCAGTCGGCGAACTGGTTGGCGAATTGCAGCGCGGCAAGGTAGCCGGCGAGCGGACCGACGAAGCGAATGAGCGTGGTGTATTCCTCGGCGAGCGGGAACTCGACCAGTTCGTGGCCTTCGTCGAGCAGGCCTTGGAGGAGGGCGGCGCGGTCGGGTTTGCCGGCGGCGCGCGCGGCCTCCGGCGTGGTGGAAGAGAAGAGGACGAGGTGGGCGAATTCGCGGCGGCGGCGCAGCGCGATCTGGGCGTTGGGCGACACGCCTTGGGAAAACACGACGAGGGTTTTGCCCGCGAAGGCGCCGGGCGCGGGTTCGACGAAGCCGGAGAGCGGCAGGTAGGCGGCGGCGCGATCAGTGTAGAGGTTGAGCAACATCGCGAGGTAGCGCGCGTGCGCCTCGGAGCTGCCGGTGCCGGTGACGATGAAGCGGGTGGAGGCGAGGGTGCGCGGCGAGAGCGGCGCGGGGCCCGAGTGCAACATGGCGGCGAGGGTGGCCGGGATGCTGGCGAGGCGGGCGGCGAGCAGGGCGTGGCCGAGGGGGTCGGGCGCGGGATCGGGCGCGGGGGAGGCGGAGTCGGAGGCCGGGGTGGACATGGTGCCTTGGGGTAGCAGGCTTTGGGCCGGGGTGCGGTGGGGGGAGTTTTATTGAGCTCACGCTCAATCCTACGGGGAGGAAAGCGGGGGGGGTTATTGAGCTGACGCTCAATCCTACGTCTTACGGGGAGGGTAGGTCGCGGGCGCGTTTCAGGTGGGCGCCGCGTTTGAGGGGTTTGGGGGTGGAGCCGTTTTCGGCGGCGGTGCGGCAGCGTTTTAATTCGTCGAACTGCTTGGGCGACATGAGGCGGCGGGGCACGCGCTTGGCGGCTTCGTCCATGAGGCGGTCCCACATTTCGGTGGTCACGTTCTGGATGGGTTCCCACGGGGTGTGGTGCCCTTGGTGGCGTTGCCAGGTCACGGCACCTCCGTGGAACTCCACCCAGATTTCAAATTTGCCCTCTTCGGGGTCGCGGATCCACCAGCCAAATTCCATTGCCATGATGGGTCGGGTAAAGCCGGGGCGTCGGCGGGGCGCGAGCGCAAACGGGGGATGGGGGCTGATGGCAAAGCTTGAGCTTCGTTACCGGGAGCGCCGGCATCCTGCCGGCTGTATCCCTGAAGCCGACTGGAAGCCGGCGCTCCCAGTGCGGCGGGCGCGGCTTCGGGCTTGCGGGGCGGAGGCGGGCAGGACGGCATGGGGCGTGGAAACTTTTATCCCATGGTTTCGTCGCTGGTTGCGCCTGTTCGTGTGTCTGAGCTGCGCGGTTTTCGGCGGCGTATCGGCGGCGCGCGCGGATCTGGCGGCGGATGTGGCGCGGATCGCGCTGGAGATGGCGGGCGGGGTGGAGGCGCACGAGCGGCTTTCGAGTTTGCGCGCGACGGGCGTCACGCGAGTGGGCGAAATCGAGGCGCCGTTTATTCTTTATACGGCGCGGCCGGATCGGTTGCGCATCGAGACGCTGGGCGAAAGCGGTTCGCTGGTGCGGGCCTACGACGGCGAGCATGCGCCGTGGAGAAAGGACGACGCGCTGAAGCCGCCGCGTCGGCTGGGCCGCGAAGAGGAATTACAGTTCATGCGCGATGCGGTGTTTGATCAGCCGTATTTCAAGCCGGCGGAGCGAGGGGTGAGTCTAGACTACGCGGGGCGGGTGGAGAGCGGGGGCGTGATTATGCATCGGCTGCTGGCGACGCGAAGCGGCGAGGAGCTGGAAAGTTTGTTCATCGATGCGGTGTCGCACCAACTGGTGCGTCGCGATGTGCGCGCGGCCTCGGTGACGGGGGGGCGCGTAGTGGAATTACACTACGCGGACTTTCGCGAGGTGGCGGGCGTGTGGTTGCCGGGGCGCATCCGAGCGGCGGTGGAGGGGCGCGTGCTGCACGAGACCGTGATCACGGAATACGTGGCTAATCCGGCGCTTCCGCCGGATTTTTTCGCGCCGCCGGTGAAGGATTGGCCGAAGCGTTGAGGGGCTGCGGCGGGCCCAGCGGTCCCGCCCTACCTTCAGAGCACCGTGGTGATGCGGCGGCTTGCCAGCGGGCGCGCGGGTGGCTGAGGGTGGCGGCATGGCATTGTTTGGCTCCCTTTCCACCGTGCGTTCCCAACTCGCGCCTTCGCGGGCTTTCGACGCGGCTTTCGCCTACGTCGAGCGCGCGCTTACGCCGGGCTCCGAGGAGGCGCGCCGCATCGCGACGGTGCCCGAGGGTAAGACGGAGCGCATCGAGCTGGGCGAGGGCGTTTTCGCGTTGGAGCAGGCCTACTTGTCCAAGCCGGTGGCGGAGGGCAAGTGGGAGGCGCACGAGCGTTTCATCGACGTGCAGGTAGTGGTCGCGGGCAATGAGTTGATGGGCGTGATCGAGGTGTCGCGTCTGACCTTGACGGAGGATTATCGGGCCGAACGGGACTTGATGTTTTACGCGCCGCTCGCGGGCGGTTCGACCTTGCGGGTGGCGGCGGGCGAGGCGGCGGTGTTTTTCCCGGCCGACGGTCACATGCCCTCGCTGGCCGACGGCGAGTCCGCGCTGGTGCGCAAGACGGTGGTGAAGGTGCCGGTGTCCGCCGCGGCGTGAACTACCGTCACCATTACCATGCGGGGAATTTCGCCGACGTGCTGAAGCACGCGGTGTTGTTGCGCCTGCTCGCGGGTTTGCAGGCGAAGGACAAGGGTATCCTTTATCTGGATACGCATGCGGGGCGCGGCGGCTATGATCTCGCGGCGGCGGCGAGCGGGAGCTCGCTGGCGCGCGCGCCGGAGTGGCCGAACGGGCTGGGGCGTGTGCTGGGCCGCGCGGATGCGCCGCCGGAGATCGCGGAGTATCTCGCGGCGGTGCGGACTTTTGATGTGGCGGCGGGCGGTTGTGACGGTGGCGGTTATATGGATGCGGGATCTGCGGCGGCGGCGGCGCCGCGTTTTTATCCGGGGTCGCCGCGGTTGGCGGTCGGTAGGTTGAGGGCGCAGGACAGGGCGATGTTGTGCGAGCGCCACCCGGAGGAGTGCGCGGCTCTGGCGGAGGAGTTTGCGGGTGTGCGGCGGGTGTCGGTGCAGGAGATTGACGGCTACACAGCGGTGCGCGCGTCCCTGCCGCCGCCGGAGCGTAGGGCGCTGGTGTTGATCGATCCGCCCTTCGAGCAGGCGGACGAGTGGGCGCGCATCGTCGGCGCGGTGCGCGACGGGCTGGCGCGGTTGCCGGGCGGGGTGTTTGCGGTCTGGTATCCGCTGACGGCGCGGGCGCGGGTGGATGCGTTTTACCGAGAGCTGCTGGCGACGCCGAAATTACCGCCCTGCTTCACGGTCGAGCTGCTGATCGCGGGCGAGGCGGCGGGTTTGAAACTTTGGGGCTGCGGTATGTTGGTTTTGAATCCGCCGTGGGGTAGTGCGAGACCGTTGGACGGGCTCGCGCGCTGGCTGGCTTTGGTGCTCGCGCAGGGCGAGGGAGCGGCGGGCGGGGTGCATTGGCTAGTGCCTGAATTTTAATTGGTTTACGTTTTACGTGCTTATACGTAGAGTTGATCTTGCGTAAGTTTGGATTTTTAATTACTCTCAGCTACGTATTAATCTGATCCCTAATGTCCAAGTCATACAAAATTGACGGCCCCACTCAATTGACTCGTGTCGCGATGGTTGAGGACGATCCCGTTTATCGTCAGTTCATGCGTAAGCTTTTGAAAAAAGTGCCGGGTGTCGCTTTGATCGGCGAGTATGTGACCGCCCAAGAAGGGATCGATGCCTGTTTGGCGGAAAAACCCGATGCCTTGTTGTTGGATTTGCATTTGCCAGACCAAGCCGGAGTCGAGGTGGTGAAGGCACTGCGGCCGACCATGCCGGACATGATCGTGATCCTGCTGACGGCGCATCCGCGGGCGGATTTGCCGAGGGAGCTTTTGAAGCTCGGGGTGCAGGGATTTGCCGACAAGACGGCGTCCGCTTTGGAGCTGGTGAAGACGATTCGCAGCGTGCTGGCGGGCGGTCTCAGCTACACGAGCGTGGCGGGTCTGGCCAAGCCGACGTCCGATCCGGCCGTCGCTTTGCCGGGAAACTCTGAAAATGTGAAGCCGGAGGCTCTCACGGTGCGCGAGCGTGAGATCGCGACTTTGGTGGCGTCGGCGCTTTCCTCGAAGGAGGTCGCGGCCCAGCTGGAACTGAGCACGCGCACGGTAGAGAAACACCGGGCTAATATTTACGCCAAACTCGGCGTGCGCGACGTGGTCGGCCTGACGCGCTGGTGTTTGCACCACGGTTTGGTGGGTTGAGGGGCGTGTGATTTCTGGTCGCGCACCAAACCAGGATTCCGCGATTGGACGTGGCTCGCCTCGTGAGAGGCGGGATAAAAGGGTGCGGCGGTTGCGGAAACTCCCGCTTCTCACGAAGCGGGCCACATGAGGCGCTGAATCGCGGTTTTCGGGCTAAAAACGAAAAGTCCGGCTCCCCGAGGGATGCCGGACTTTTTGTTGGCGAAGGAGCGTTTTTGCTCAGGCCGCGTGGGCTAGATTTGCCCGGCGGGGGATGCTCAGGGTGAGAATGCCATCGGCGAGTTCGGCGTTGAGCGTGGCGTAATCGAGGTCGCGGCCAAGGCGTAGGCGCAGTTCGTAGTCGAGCTGGGCGTGTTCCAGGTGGGCGGCGGCGAAGTTGACGCGCACGGTGTGGCTCTTGCGACCGATGACCACGAGGTCGGGGCCGCGCACCACGATCTCGACACCGGCTGCGTCCACTCCGGGGAGGAAGACGGTCAGGTCGATGGTGTCGCCTTTTTGCTGGCAGTCATAGTGCGGGCTGCGCGTTTCGCCGACGAGGGCGGAAACGGGACGGCCCGGACTGCGGCTGCTGGTCAGCTGAGGCGGAAGGATCGTGTTCATGGGAGGAAAAGGGGAAAAGGTTTGGAAATGCGGGAATGAATAATGCGGACGCGAGGACACAGGGCTCCGTGAGTCGGGCCGGTTACCGAGGGCGAAGAGGAACTGTCTGAACGGGGAGTCGCGTGGATCGCGGACTCAGCCTCTTCGGGTCGGACCAGCCGGCGGTTGTTTGGACCAGCGTTGGTAATGACAACCATGCATCATCAGGCCTTGGGCGCACGCGGCAGACTTCTGGATGGAAGCACCGGCGAGACGGGAGGCGATGAGGTGGATGGTGGTGGTCATGGGAGATTGTCCTTGGTTGGTAGAATGCATAATGCATCACGCATGCCAAGCGCCGCGGCTGTTTTGCGCGTGAAGATTGTGTGTCGCGAAAAACGAGGCGAAGGGCGTCATGGTTTACGCGTTGGACAAGTCGGGCGGCGTGTTGCTCCGTCGGGGACCCGGTCGAAACTAAAACACCCATTCTGCTTGGCCTTGAAGTGCGATCCGGCGTCTCTGACATCGGTCATTTACCTCTGGTAAACTCTCTCGTCGGCTCCTTGGCTGGCACTCCAATCCCGGCGCAGCCTGGGTGTTTTAGTTTCGTCCGAATCCCTTACGTTTTCATGTCCGAATCCACTCCTGTTAATCTGGCCGAGTCCGGTCACGAGGTGCGCACGCACTTCGTGCGCGGACGTAACGCGCTCGTGGCGCGCGCCACGTTTTCCGAGCTCTACGTCGATTATTACCTGCATCTCGGCGCGCACGGCATCAAACCGCCCGAGGCGCTCGATGCGGTGTTCAAGCGCGCGCTGGCGGCCTTCGTGCTGCATAGCGCGTCGCGTCCGCGCAACGAGGTCACGGCCTGGACGATCAACCTGCAGGAGCCGCGCGTGAACCTGTTTCTCACCGGCGACAACCAGACCGGCACGGTGACCGGGCGGGTGTTCGACGAGAACGTGAAGGAGTTTCCCGAGAACCTGTTTTACTCCGACGTGATTCGTGGCGGGCAGCCGAAGCGGCGCAGCGTGGTGCCGTTCACGGGCGGCGATCCGGTGGTCGGCGTGGAGACGTTTTATGCGCGCAGCGAGCAGCGGCCGGTGCGGTTTTTTCAGCTCGCGGAGGAAGAGTTCGCGCTGGTGACGGAGCATCCCGACTGCGATCAGGCGTGGTTCGCCGCGCTCGACGCCGAGGCGGTGCGCAAGCTCGACGAGACCGAGACGACCTCGCTGTTGGAGACGCGGGTTTTCCGGTGGCACTGTGGTTGCAACCAAGACCGCATGCTGGAGGTGCTCGCGCCGGTGATGCGCAATGACGCGGAAGGATTGTTTGAGGACGCGCCGGTGATCACGATTCAATGTCCGCGTTGCGCGGCGCGGCACGCGATCACGCGCGAGGCTTTGGAGGCCTACGTGGTGAAAAACCCGTGAGCGAGGAAGGCGCACGTTCCGTTCTTGAGCAGGTCGTCGAGGGCGCGCTGGCCGCGAGCCCGGCGGAGCAGTTTGCCACCGTGCTCGGGGTGGTCGGCGTGTGGCTGATGATGAAGCGCAGCCTGTGGGCCTTTCCGGCCGGCTTGGTGCAGGTCTCCATCTTCGGGTGGATCTGTTTTCACGCCGGGCTGTATTCGGAGACGGCGCTGCAGGTGATGTTTTTCGGCGGCTTGAGCTACGGTTGGTGGCATTGGACGCGAGGCGCGGCGGCGGCGGGTGGCGCGGCGGGCGCGGAGTTGCCGGTGACCAGATTGAGCGGGCGGGCGCGACTGGGCTGGATCGCGGTCGCGCTCGGGCTTTGGGGTGTGTGGGGCGGGTTGATGATGGTGCTCGGGGCGACGGCGGCGTGGGTGGACGCGTTCGTGTTTTCGGCGGGCGTGGTGTCGCAGATTTTGCAGGCGCGAAAAGTCCGGGAAAACTGGCTCGGCTGGCTGATCTCGAACTGCGTGGCGACGTGGCTGTTTTGGACGCAGGGATTTTATTGGTTCGCGGTGCTCTACCTGGTTTTCGCCTTCATGGCGGCGGGCGGCTGGCGCGAGTGGGGGAAGGCGATGGCGGCCGGGAAGGGGGCCGCGTGAAGCCCTGGCGCGTGGTGCTCTTCGGGGCGGAGTCCACCGGCAAATCCACGCTGGCGGAGCGGCTGGCGGCGGGCTTCGGCGCGCCGTGGTCGGCGGAATTTGTGCGGGAATATTGGGATGCGCACGGCGGCGTGATCACGGCGGCGAGTCTGGATGCGATCGCGCGCGGGCAGGTCGCGGGCGAGGACGCGGCGACGGAGCGCGCGCGGGCGGACGGCGCGCGCGTGGTGTTTCACGACACGGATCTGCTCACCTGCACGATCTGGGACGACCTGTTGTTTCCCGGCGCGTGTCCGGACTGGGCGCGGGAGGAGGCGACGCGGCGGGCGCGGGCGACGGATTTGTATTTGTTTTGTGATACGGATTTGCCCTGGGCGCCCGATCCGCAGCGTTGTTTCCCGGACGAGGCGGGGCGGGCGATGTGCCGCCGTTTGTTTCTGGAAAAGCTGGAGGGGAGCGGCGCGCGCTGGGCGCGGGTGTGGGGCACGGAGTTTGCGGAGCGCGAGGCTCGGGCACGGCTGGCGGTGGAGGGCGTGCTTGCGCGCTGTGCGGTGCGGGGGTAGCCAACGAACGTGAACGCCGCCGATTACATTGCACTTTTCGATACCTTGTCACCCGACGATAAGGTTCAGGTCGCGTCGCATTTTCACGAAGTGAACCGGCGTCTTGAGAGCCGACTGAAATCCGCTCCGAGTTCGGACGTGGAAAAGGTGGCGCACGATATGTTCGCGCGCCACGAAGGCCTGTTTCGTCGGCTGGCCGAGGCCGAGCGTGACGGAATGGACGACGCGCATTCAAAGGTTCGAGGCTGATGGGTATCTTGGAATCCCAAGATCACGAAGCTCGCTTTGGCGGGTTGGGGCGCTTGCTCGGGCGCGCGGCGCTGGAGCGGCTGCGCGCGGCGCATGCGTGCGTGGTGGGTGTGGGCGGGGTGGGGTCCTGGACGGCGGAGGCGCTCGCGCGCGGCGGGGTGGGGGCGATCACGCTGATCGATCTCGACGAGGTCTGCGTGAGCAACGTCAACCGGCAGCTTCACGCGCTCGACGGGCAGATCGGGCGGCCGAAGGTGCTTGTATTGGCGGAACGGATACGCGCGATCAATCCGGCGTGTCGGGTGGACGCGGTGCAGGAGTTTTTCGTGGCGGGCAACGCGGAGCGCCTGCTCGCGCCGGCGGAGCCTTACGCGGTGGTGGTGGACGCGATCGACTCGGTGGCGCACAAGGCGCGCCTGCTCGCGGCCTGCGTGGCGCGGGGTTTGCCGGTGGTCACGACGGGCGGCGCGGGCGGCAAGCGCGACGGCACGCGGCTGCGCTTGGGCGATCTGGGTGAGTCGGGTGGCGACGATTTATTGCGGCAGGTGCGCAAGACTTTGCGCAAGGAGCACGGGTTTCCCGGCGGCGAGGGGCATCGTTACGGCATTCGCGCGGTGTGGAGCACGGAGGCGCCGGTGTATCCGTGGGCGGACGGGACGTGCGCGGCGACGCCGGAGCCGGGTTCGAGCACGCGGCTGGATTGCGCGGCGGGCCTGGGCGCGGCGGCGTGGGTGACGGCGGCGTTCGGCTTTGCGGCGGCTCAGGAAGCGGTGCGCTTGGTGGTGGAGCGGGACGAGGCGTGAGCGAAAAATTGTAGGGCGGGGTC
>CAZOGV010000052.1:10817-15507 GCA_964579225.1 uncultured Akkermansia sp.
TGCGCTTGGTGGTGGAGCGGGACGAGGCGTGAGCGAAAAATTGTAGGGCGGGGTCGCCGCACCCCGCCGTCATGCGCGACCACGGAGAGGCAGCGCGGCGGGGTGCGGCGACCCCGCCCTACATTACGAACAGGCGGGTGAAATTTTGCGCGACTTGGGCGGCGAGCGCGGCGGGGTCTTCGCCGCGGAGGGCGGCGAGGCCGGCGTAGGCGGCTTCGATGTTGCCGGGGTGGTTGACGGGCGAGCCGTCGGCGGCAGGCGGGAGTTTGTGGGTGCGCCACGCTTGGGGCGGGATCATCGCGGGGGCGTCGGTCTCGCAGAGCAGGCGGTCGGCGGGGATTGTTTTTGCGAAATTAACTAATTTGGAGCCAAGCGGTTCCGGCATCGTGTAACCTATTGGGTTACACGATGCCGGGGGGCGCGAGGTTTTGAGGAAGGACGGGTTGAAGGAAAAATAGGCGCCGAGTTCGGTGAGTTCGGGCACGAGGTCGGCGGGGCCGCCGTAGGCGTGGAGGAGGAAGCCGCGCGCCGGAAGCGGGTGGGCGCGGAGGAGGGGGAGCAGGTCGCCGAAGGCGTGCAGGCAGTGGATGGTGGCCGGGCGATCGAGCTCGGCGGCGAGGGCGAGTTGGGGGAGGAGCGTCGCGATCTGCTCCTCCATGGGCGCGCGGCGCACGCCGGCAAGGCGGGGATCGTCGGGGCGGGCGGAGTCCAGAATCCAGCGGTCGAGGCCGATCTCGCCGACGCTCGCGCGCGGATCGGCGAGCAGGCGGGCGCGGAGATCGGTGAGCCAGTCGTCGGGGCGGGGCGCTCCTGTATCCCACGGATGGATACCGTAGGCGGGGAGAAGGAAGGGGTGCGCGGCGGCGAGGGCGGCGACGCGGGGCCAGTCGGCGGGGTGGGTGCCGTTGACGACCATGCGGCCGGCGGCGGAGGCGAGTTCGGGCCAGACGGCGGCGACGCGGGCGAGGTGAGGGGCGAGCGTCTCGTCTTGAAGGTGATTGTGGGCGTCGTGGAGGGGCATCGGGGCTAGGGTGTTCATCGCGAAGTGAAGCGAAGGGACGCGAAGAACAAGCTTGGGCGGCGGGGAGATGCGGGTTCACGCATGCGGGCCTGGCGGCACAATGTTCGTAATACGAACATCAGGCTTGGGGCGCGTCCTGGGGGAAGCGCCAGAGCGGTGAAAGACGCCGGGTGATCGCAACCAAACCGGCGCGCCTAGCGGTCGTGCCCTACCTTTGATCCAATGTTCGGAAGCGAAGGGTTTTTGGGGTCAGGCGAGCTGGAAGGGGTAGATGGGGCCGAGGCGAGGAGGACGGGGCTGACGAAGCGAGGATAACCGGTTGTCGACCAGTTCTACAGGTCAACGGAGCGGAAGCTCGGGCTGGGAATCGGCGGGGACGAGGCGGGCCTGGTGGCTGAAGTGGTGGTCGTTGAAAACTGGATACAGGCCGTAGAGGCGGTCGAGCAAGGTGGCGAGGAGCTTGCCGAGGGGGGGGGCTTCGGCGTCGCCAGCGAAGTGGCGGGCGGGCTTCAGGTCGATGAGGTAGGCGAGCAGGTCGTGCGCGGCTTGCTCGGGCGGACCGGCGGGGTCGTCGGGGTGGTGTTCCTCGCGCACGGCGATGACGCTGCGGCGGATCTCGTGCACGATGTGGAAGAGGCCGTGGGGGGCGTCGGGTTGCTGGAGAAAAAACTCGGCGACGTAGCGGGGTTGGCTGCGGGATTGGTAGAGGCGGCGGTAGGCGTCCTGGGAGCCGAGCATGCGGAGGAGGGCGGAGAGCTCGGGGTTGTCGCGGTAGTGTTCGGGGCGGGCGGCGTCGGGGCGGGCGTGGGCGCCGAGGATGTGGCGGAGCGCAGAGCAGGTTATGATGCCACGTTCGAGGAGCACGCCGAGGCGGAGGAAGTGCCAGGCGGCGTCGTGCAGCATGGTGTGGTCGGCGGTGCCGTGGAAGGCGGGCACGAGTTCGAGCACGATGCGCTCGGCCTCGCCGGCGAGGAGTTGGCGGGCTTTTTCGGCGGAGCCGCGGGCGGCGGGGACGTGGCGATGGCGGAGGGCGTCGAGGCGGGTGTTGAGGCGGGTGAGCACGCGCCAGGCTTCGGGGGAAACGTAGTCGCGGAGCTGGCCGGCGTTGTAGAGGGCGGAGTTGACGGTGGCGGCGATGGAGGCGGGGTTGTCGTCGTCGAGGGTGAGGCGCCAGGCGAGTTCGGCGCCGAGGGTTTGGTCGGGGCGGGCGCGGGCGTCGAGGCGGGCGCGGTCCTGGCCGGTGGCTTCGAGGAGGCCGCGCCAGACGGGGAGCCAGTGTTTGCGGTCGCGGGCGGGGATTTCCTCGAGGGCGACGTCGTCGAGGATGGCGAGCATGCGCGCGGTGGATTCGGCGCGTTCGAGGTAGCGGCCGAGCCAGAAGAGGTTCTCGGCGGCGCGGGAGCCGAGGGTGTGGCGGAGGGGGGGCTTGCCGGGGTCGGCGCTTTCGAGGTCGGCGATACCGCCGGAGTTGTGGGAGCCGAGGAGGACGAGGCAGTCGGCGGTCTCGCCGACGCGGCCGACAGGGGGCTGGGCGTCGCCGAGGCGCACGAGGCCGCCGGGGAAGACGTCGCTGCGGCGGGCGTGGGTGAGCACGAAAGTGCTGAGACAGAAGGCGGGGTTGGCGCGGGTGGCGCGGCGGTCGTCGAGGCCGAGGGCCTCGGGGGAGACTCGGGCGACGAAGGCGTGGGGGTTTTCGCGGACGACGCGGTCGAGGCCTTTGGCGGTGAGCAGGGGGCGGCGGAAGGCGGGCTTGGCGACGGTGTAGTTGTCGGGCGATTCGTGGGCGGGGTGGATGACGAAGCGTTCGCGTTGGTCGAGGATTTGTTCGAGGCGGTCGGGGTCGCCGCAGGCGTAGGTCTCGGGGGAGGGGATGAGGATTTTTTCGCCGAGGTAGTAGCGGCAGAGGCGGGGGAGGTAGGCGTCGATGACGCGGCTTTCGGCGAGGCCGGAGCCGATGGCGTTGGCGAGGGTGACGCGGCCGGCGCGGATGCATTGGAGGAGGCCGGGGATGCCGGCGGTCTCGCGGTCGGTGGAGAAGACGACGGGGTCGATGTGGGCGTCGTTGAGGCGGCGGTAGATGACATCGACGCGTTCGAGGCCGGCGACGGTTTTGAAGTAGACGGTGTTGTCGAGGACGATGAGGTCGTCGCCGCGGGCGAGGGGGAGGCCCATCTTGCGGGCGAGGAAGCTGTGCTCGGAGTAGAAGGGGTCGCCGGGGCCGGCGGTGAGGACGATGATGGAGGGGACGGGGCGGTCGGCGGGGGCGAGGGCGCTGAGGGAGGCGAGGAGCTGGAGGGGGAAGTTGATCGCGCTGTGGTAGTCGGGGAGGGCGCGGTAGAGGTCGCCGGCTTCCTGGGTCATGAAGCGGCGATTTTGCACGGCGTAGCTGAGGCCGATGGGGGTGTTGGCGCGGGTTTGCACGCAGCGCCAGCCGTCGGGGGTGCGGACGAGGTCGAAGCGGAGGAGGGCGGCGGGGTTGGGGCGCTCGGGTTCAAGGCCGAGGCAGGGGCGGCGGTAGAAGGGGTCGGAGAGGACGGCTTCGGGGGGGAGGATTTTTTCGCGCAGGGCTTGCTGGCCTTGGTAGAGGTCAACGAGGAGGGCGTTGACGAGGCGGGCGCGTTGGCGGAGGCCGGTTTCGAGGGGTGCCCATTCCTCGGCGGTGAGGACGAGGGGGGTGGGTTCGAGTTTCCAAAAGTGGTTGGCGGCGCGGCCGGTGGAGTCGTCGGGGTGGGAGAGGTCGGTGAGGGAGGCGTCGCGGATGGAGAGGCGCAGGCGGGGGCGCAACGTGCGGCGTTGGGCGGGATGCAGGGTGGGGAGGCGGTGGGCCGGCGACATGTGGATACGGATAGGGGTAGATTGGGTTCGCGGCGGGAGACGGTGCAAGCGTGAGGTCTGAAGCTGGTAAAGCTAGTAGAGCTAATAGAGCTAATAGAGCTGGTAGAGCTGGTAGAGCTGGTAGAGCGGGGGCGGGTGAGGAAATGGGTTTGGGGGTTGCGCGGGGGCGGGGTTGGTGTGCGTTGGCGCGCATGTTGCCGCTTTGGGATACTCAAGCGCGCCGGGGCACGGCGTGGATGACGGGGTTGTTGATCGCGGGGTGTTTGGGCGTGTTTGTTTACCAGGTGGTGTTGCTGGCGCAGGGCGAGGGGGCGTTTTTGGCGTGGATGACGCGGCATGCGATGGTGCCGGCGCGGTTGCTGGCGGGGCTGGGCGACGCGGCGCAGTGGCAGACGGTGGCGACGTCGATGTTTTTGCACGGCGGGGTGGCGCACGTGTTGGGCAATTGTTGGTTTTTGCGGGTGTTTGGGCGGGCGGTGGAGGACCGGTTGGGCGGGTTTGGTTTCGGGGTGTTTTATTTGTTGTCGGGGGTGGCGGCGGCGTTCGCGCAGGTGCTGGCGGGGCCGGGCTCGAACGTGCCGATGGTGGGGGCGAGCGGGGCGATCTCCGGGGTGTTGGGCGCGTATCTGGTGTTTTTCCCGCGGGCGTGGGTGGTGGCCTTGGTGCCGTGGATCGTGCCTATCCTGCCGGTGCCGGCGGTGGTGTTTTTGCTGCTGTGGTTTGTGGCGCAGGCTTACGCGGGCGTGGGGTCGTTGATGGACGGCACGGCGGGCGGCGGGGGCGTGGCGTGGTGGGCGCACGCGGGCGGTTTCGTGGCGGGGGTGGTGTTGGCGA
>CAZOGV010000053.1:0-15467 GCA_964579225.1 uncultured Akkermansia sp.
CGACCCCGTTCGGTCGGACCGCACGGCGGAGTCGAGGGGGCCGGGCGGCGGTAGTGTATGGCCGCGCTCGCGGCCTTGTGTCGGGGTGGGGGGCTGGTTGGGGTAGGGGAAATGAAAGTTCACTGGTTTCAACATGTGGAGTTCGAGGGGCTGGGTTTGATCGAATCGTGGCTGCGGGCGCGCGGGCACGAGATCACCGCGACGCGGTGGTGGGCGGGGGAGACGGCGGGCGCGGAGGCGACGGACTGCGACTGGCTCGTGGTGATGGGCGGGCCGATGAATATTTATCAGCACCGTGACTATCCGTGGCTGGTGGCGGAGAAGGCAGCGATCGCGGCGGCGGTGGCGCGCGGGGCTCGGGTGCTCGGGGTGTGTCTGGGCGCGCAGTTGATCGCCGATGTGCTGGGTGGAAAAGTGATGCAGAACGCGGAGCGCGAAATTGGCTGGTGGCCGGTGCGGGGGGTGGCGAGCGGGGCAACGGGCGTGGGGGGCGAGCGCTATGCGTTTCCGGTGGAGGTGACGGTGCTGCATTGGCACGGGGATACGTTTACTTTGCCGCCGGGGGCGCGGCGGCTGGCGGAGAGCGACGGTTGCGCGCAGCAGGCCTTCGCGGTGGGCGAGCGGGTGCTGGGGCTGCAGTTCCACCTGGAGATGGGCGCGGGTGCGGTGGAGGAAATCGTGAAAGCGTGCGCGGACGAGGTGGCGGCGGGCGGGCGCTGGGTGCAGTCGGCCGAGGCGATCAAGGAGGGCGCGTATGCGCACGCGCAGGCGGCCAGTGGTTTGCTGGCGAAACTGCTGGCGACGATGGAGCGCGGATAGGGGAGGGTAGCGCAGGCTTCCAGCCTGCATCTGCGCACGAAGCAGGCTGGAAGCCTGCGCTACTTTTTCGGCGATGGCGCGGGGCTTAGGCGAAGGAGTGCTTGGCTTGACAGAGTAAGGTAACACATGATGGTGTCACATCATGAAAACCGCCACGATACGTGAGTTGAAGCATGAGACTTCGCGGGTTTTGGGTTGGGCGGAGGCGGGTGAATCCGTCGAGGTGCGTCGTCGGGGGAAACTGGCGGTGGTGATCCATGCGCCGTCGCGGGGGCGAAAAAAGGCGAAGCCAGACTTCATGGCGCGTTTGAAGGCGGTCTATGGAGAATCGCGGGCCGGGGTGACGGCGACCGAGTTGATCGGCGAGGCGCGTGGCGAACGATGAAGGCCTATGCGGACACGGGCTTGCTGTGTTCGTTGTATGCGCCGGATGCGCATACGGCGGCGGCGGTGAAGCGCATGGGGCAGGCTAGAGAGGCGCTGCCGATCACTTGGCTGCATCAACTGGAGCTGCGGAATGCCCTTCGTCTAAAAGTATTTCGCCGGGAAATCACCGCGGCTCAAAAAGAGGCGTCGTTGAACATGTTTTTGGCCGACCTCGCGAATGGAGTGCTGGCGGGGGCAAGTCCCGCGCTGGATGATGTGACACGGGAGGCGGAGCGCTTGAGCGCTTCGTTTTCAGAGGAATCGGGGGCGCGCAGTCTCGACATTTTGCACGTGGCGGCGGCGCTGGTGCTGGGGGCGGAGGAATTTTGGACTTTCGACAAGCGTCAGGCGGGTTTGGCGAAAGCGTGTGGCATGCGGGTGCGGGATGGCGGCGCGTAAGCCACGGGAGCGGGTTTATTTTGCCGACAAGCCACGGCGGGCCCGGCGGTCCCGCCCTACCTTGCTCAGAGCAGGACGAGGTCGTCGCGGTGGACGACTTCGAGGCGTTTGCGGGTCGGGTATAGGGGCTTGAGCTGCTCGCTCGATAGGCCGGCGATCTTGGGGATGTCGGCGGCGGCGAAGGTGCTCTCGCCGCGCGCGACGACCGTGCCGTCGGGGGCGACGATGTTGACGATCTCGCCGGCCTCGAAACGGCCGCGCGCGCCGGTGACGCCGATGGCGAGCAGGCTGCGGCCCTGGTCGCGGAGGAAGGGCACGGCGTTGGCGTTGACGAGGATGTCGCCGGTGGGGCGTTGATAGTGGGCGATCCAGCGTTTGCGGGATTCGAGGGGGACGCCGGAGGGGACGAAGGTGGTGCCGGGGTTGTCGCCGGCGAAGAGACGGGCGAGGATTTGGGGCTCGGCGCCGCTGGCGATGGAGACGGCGCAGCCGGCGCGGAGCGCGACCTTGGCGGCGGAGATTTTGGAGATCATGCCGCCGGTGGCGGTGATATCGGTGGTGCCGCCGGCCATGGCCTCGATCTCGGGGGTGATCTTCTCGACGACGGGGATGATTTTGCCCGTGCCTTGCATGTCGATGAGGCCGGGGGCGGTGGAGAGGATGACGAGGTGCTGGGCGTCGATGAGGCCGGCGACGAGGGCGGAGAGGGTGTCGTTGTCGCCGAACTTGATCTCGGTGGCGCTGACGGTGTCGTTTTCGTTGATCACAGGCACGACGCCGTAGTCGAGCAGCTCCTGGAGGCAGGCTTTGACGCCGAGGTGGCGGGCGCGGGAACGGAGGTCTTCGTGGGTGAGGAGGACTTGCGCGACGGTGGCGCCGTGGGGATCGAAGGCGCGCTGCCAGGTCTGTATGAGGAGGCTCTGGCCGATGGCGGCGCAGGCCTGCTTTTTGGAGACGTCGGCGGGTTTGCGTTTGAGGGCGAGGCGGCCCATGCCGAGGCCGACCGCGCCGGAGGAAACGACGACGACCTCGACGCCGGAGGCGCGCAGGGCGGCGATGCCGGTGGCGAGGGCGGCGATGCGGTCCGTATCCAGTTGGCCGATACCGTGGGTGAGCACGCCGGTGCCGAGTTTGACGACGATGCGTTTGGGGAGCGCGGGGGTCACGGATGGCGGAGGGCGGAGACTTGATGAACGGCGGGGTGCGGCGACCCCGCCCTACACGGGGATCAGCCGACGGTGAGGAGGTCTTTTTCTTTGGACGCGAGGTGTTGGTTGATCTCGGCGATGCTCTTGTCGGTGAGGGCCTGGACTTCCTTTTCGGTGCGCTTGGCGTCGTCTTCGGGGAGCTTGGCTTTTTTGACGGATTCGAGGACGTCGCGGCGGACGTTGCGGACGTGCACGCGGCCTTCTTCGGCGAGGCGTTGGGCGACTTTGACGAAGTCCAGGCGGCGCTCGCGGGACATGTCGGCGAGGGGCACGCGGACCACGCTGCCGTCAACGGCGGGGTTGAAGCCGAGGTTGGCGATCTGGATGCCTTTGGCGATGGCCTGGATGAGGCTGCGATCCCAGGGGGTGATGAGAATCATGCGGGGGTCGGGCGTGCTGATGGCGGCGCAGTCTTTGATGCGGGACATGGCACCGTAGGCCTCGACCTGGATGCCCTCGACCATGGAGGGGTGGGCTTTGCCGGTGTGGATGTTGGAAAACTCGTGGAGGGTGTGGTCCACGGCTTTTTTCATGCGGGTCTGGGCGTCGGTCAAAAATGTGCTCATTTTTAGATTAAGATTTAAGTTTAAGATTAAGGGAGGAGCGGGGGGCTGGACGCGGGCGCGGGCTTCGCAAGCGAAGCCCCTACGCCGGGGGGCGTGGTTTAGGCGTGGACGAGGGTGCCGACTTGTTCGCCGTGGATGGCGCGGGTGATGACGTCGGGGGCGTTGAGGTCGAACACGAGGATGGGTATGTTGTTGTCGAGACAGAGGCTGAAGGCGGTGCTGTCCATGACGTTGAGGCGCTGCTTGAGGCAGTCGATGAAGGTGAGGCTGTCGTAGCGGACGGCGTCGGCGTGCTTCTTGGGGTCCTTGTTGTAGATGCCGTCCACCTTGGTGGCCTTCATGATGATGTCGGCGCGGATCTCGGAGGCGCGGAGGGCGGCGGTGGTGTCGGTGGAGAAGTAGGGGTTGCCGGTGCCGGCGGCGAAGATGACGACGCGGCCTTTTTCTAGGTGGCGGATGGCGCGGCGGAGGATGAAGGGCTCGGCCACCTGGTTCATGGGGATGGCGGACTGGACGCGGCAGTTTACGCCCATTTTTTCCAGGCAATCCATGATCGCAAGGGAGTTGATGACGGTGGCGAGCATGCCCATGTAGTCGCCGGTGGTGCGGTCCACGCCGCGTTGGGAGCCGGTGAGGCCGCGGAAGATGTTGCCGCCGCCGATTACGACGCAGACCTCGATGCCGGAGTCGTGGGCGATTTTCACCTGTTGGCAGATGGTTTCGAGGATATGGGGATCGATGGGGTCGGTGCCTTTGCCGCGCAGGACCTCGCCGCTGAGCTTCAGGACGATGCGTTTATATTTGATTTCGGGAGAAGGCGTGGCCGGACGGTCGCTCATGCCGCGAGAGGAAGCGGGCGGGGCGGGGGGCGGTCAAGCGCGGGGGCGGTGGAAGGCGGGCAAAAAAAGCCGGGGCCGCGCTTGGGAAAGCGCGGCCCCGGCGGGATGCGGGTGCGCGGTGGTTACGGGGTGCGCTTGCAGGCTTGGACGATGTCGGGCGCGACGGCGGGTTCGCCGCCGAGGGTGCCGCGGAGGGTCTCGATGTAGCCGGGCTCGGTCGCGGCGCGGGCTCGCTCGCCGATGCGGGCGAGGCGACCTTTGACGTCGAGGCTGATGGCTACGTCGGCATAGGTCGCGCGCTTGAGGAATTTTTCCAGGTAGCGGCCGTGGGCGTCGAGGGTGGCGGCGTCGATCTTGCGCTTGGCCTCGAGGCGGGCGGCATACCAATCGCTCTTGAGCATCTCGGCGCGGTCGAAGAGGCGGCGCAGTTCGGGCGCTTCGAGACCGTGGCCGTTCCATTTGCCGTCGCGCATGATGTGCAGGAGCGCCTGCAAGGGCGGGCAGGCGTCCTTGATCGAGCCGTCGGCGAAGTAGTGCTCCGCGGCTTCCTGCATGGCGGTGACGATGTTGTCCATGCCGTCGGCGAAGACCTCGGCGGAGGAGAGCTCGGGCTTGAGGTGCTCCTCGTCGAAGACGGAGGAGGGGTTGCTCATCACGCGACCGAGGAAGGTCTGCACGAAGCGCGCGGTGATGCGGTAGCCGAGGCGCGAGGCGAGGACGGGTTTGCCGTCGTGGACGAAGTCTTCGCACTTCTCGAGGTGGCCGTGCTCGATGAGGAATTTGGGCGTGCGTTCCTCGGCGCTCATGCGGCACCAGATCTCGGGGACGAGCAGGGAGACGTCGTGGTCCACGCGAAGCTTCGGGCCGACCCAGCCGGCGGCGGTGGAGTAGGCGGGCAGGTCGGTGAGGATGAAGGAGACGAGCGCGGCGTTGAGATCGTAGATGGGCGGGAGAGCGTTGAAGGGGCCCTTGGTCAACGCGCCCTCGGAGCCCGCGCCGGTGGTGGAGGGCGACTTGCCGGTGAGCGACGCGATGAGGTCCATGAAAGCCTCGGGCAGCTCCTGGTAGTGGATGGGGCTGAAGGTGCAGAGCGCGCGCACGCCCTTTTCGGGCGGATTCTGGCGGCGGCCCATGAGCACGGCGCCGACCGGGAAGGTGACGGGCGCGGCGGCGGGGATGCGGCGGTAGAGGCGCGCGCCGATGCGGGCGAGGGCGGTGGCGCGGGGATCGAGCAGGTCGGGGCGTATCTGGAGGTAGCGCGGGTTCTTGGTGGGCTTGCCGTCCACGATGCGCGGATGCGAGGGCAGGACGATGTATCCGGATTTTGGTGACGCGACGAACTCGCGCAGGATCTTTTTGATCGGATCGGTGTAGGCGTCGAAGCCGAGCGTGTCTTCCAGCAGGGCGGAGGCCTCGGCGTGGGAGACGGGCTCGTAGTTGGAGAAGAAGCTGCGGCCGGAGGCGAAGTCCTTCTCGGCGTGCTTGTCGTAGCCGCGGATGACGGCGTCGTCGGGGCGTTGGAAGAGGCGGGTTTCGCAGTTGTGGATGATCTTGACCGAGGCGTCGGCGGGGGTGCCGACGGGGAGGCCGGCGACGGCGGAGGCGGGGGCGACGGCGGAGGCGGTGATGTCGTCCTCGGCCTGGATCTTGATGGCGGGGAGGAAGTCGCTGCGGAGCGAGAAGGTGCGCCAGGAGCCGTCGGCGGCGTAGCCGACGCGAAGGAACTGGTTCTTGGCGCGAACGCCGTTGAATTTGAGTTCGTTGCCGGGGCGGCCGTTGATGGCGTCCACCGAGAAGTGGGCGCGCCAATCGTCGCCGTGCTCGGGCTTGTGCACGCGTTTCACGAGGAGAACGAGGTCGCGGATGTAGCGCGGGATGGTGCCGAGCCAGGTGTTGTATTCGTCGGTGTAGTCGGGGCTGCGGGAGAGCAGTTTGACGACGGAGCCGAGGGAGCGCTGGGGCGAGAGGATGGGGCGGCCCTGGTTGGGCTTTTTGTTGAGGGCGTCCTCGCGGTAGCGGGTGCCGTAGTCGCGCTTGAGGATGGAATCGACGAGATCGAGATCCTTGACCGGATCGGCGATGAAGACGGGGCCGGCGAAGGTGGCGTCGGCGATGGATTTGGAGATCTCGGATTTGCCGCCGCCGGAGACGGTGCAGGGTTTGTGGCAGAGGAGGCCCTCGGCGGTGGTGCCGCGCAGGCGCCAGCGGCCGGCGGGGTCGGGGCGCACCATCTCGACCTTGTAGCCGGAGGGGAGGACGTAGGTGATGCCGGGGAGGAGCTTGAGGGTGTGGGCGGGTTTGTCCTCGGGGCCCCAGGAGACGAGCTGGGCGCGGATGCTGAAACGGGAGTCGGCCGGGACGTAGTAGATATTTGAATACTCGCGGTCGATGGCCCAGCCGCCGGGCTGCGGGTCGGCGCGCTCGCCGAGGAGGGCGACGGCCTCCTCGAAGGCGTGATCGACGACGGGCATGAAGGCGGAGAGCTGGAAGTCTTCGCCGAGGTCGTAGCTGGGGAAGGCGAGTGCGCCGCCGGCGTGCTCCTCCTCGGCGAGGCCGAGCAGGTTGGCGGAGAGGGAAATCTGGGTTTTGACCTCCTTCTTGCAGTAGCCGAAGTAGTTGTCGGAGATGACGGTGACGACGACGCCGGAAGCGTCGCGGCAGGTGATCTTGAAGGCGACGCCGTCGTTGTAGGCTTCGTTCTCGTTTTTCCAGCACATGCCGTCGCGGCGCTGGCGTTCGGTGGCGTCCTCGTATTTGGGCAGGCCGAGTTCCTTTTTGGTGAGGCCGTTGAGGTGGGGGGCGAGGATGATGCAGCCGGTGTGGCCGGTCCAGGATTCGGGATCGAGGGCGGCGTCGTTGACGGGGAGGCCGGGGTCGCCGGCGTTGCCGAAGATGTTTTCGACGAAGTCGAGATTACAGACGAGAGAGCCGGGGATGAAGAAGCGCGTCTCCATGCGGCGGGCGGGGGTGAAGCCGGGGACGGCGGGCACGACGACGGGGCGCAGGTAGAGAGAGACGAAGGTGCGGGCGGGCACGGGTTCGCCGCCGGTGAAGGGCAGGGCGAGCAGGTCGGCGGGCGGATGGAGGGCGCGGGCGAGGAGGGCGGCGAAGACGGAGGCGGGCACGGCCTTCTTGTCGTCGGGGATGGGGAGGCCGCCTTCGGCGACGTGGAAAATGCCCTGGGTGGTGCGGCGGTCGGACTTGGGGTTGTGGAGCACGCCGTTGTGCAGGCGGGTGGAGGTGAGGATGGCGCTCTTGTGTTCGTCGGCGCCGGGGGGGAGCGAGAGGGCGCGGGCGAGGCCGGGGCGGTCGAGGACGAGGGTGGCGTTGGGCAGATGGGGAACGTGGCCGTGCTCCTCGAGGACGGAGTAGAGGAAGTTCTGGATGCGCTGATCGACGGGGCAGAGGTGCTTGGAGAGGATGCGGTCTTTTTCGCGGCCGAGGGCGACGAGGTGATCGACGAGTTTGGAGAAGGCGGCGGGGTCGTGCGGGTTTTCCTCGGCGGAGGCGGGCAGGCTGACGGGGGGCTGGCCGAGTTCGCGGAGTTTTAAATTGAGGTAGGCCAGAAGACGCGGGTCACGGGCGTCGGGCAGAGCGGGAAGGAGGGCGGCGGCGTGGTTGGATTCTTCGTGCATGGCGTGGTGGTTCGGGCGCGTGGTTGACGTGGTGAGTGGTGAAAGGTGCGCGCGAGCGACGTGAAGCTAGGGACGTGCCGCCGACGCGGGCAAGGAGGTCCGGCCTCAGGCGGATAAAAATGCAAGAAATGCGGAGTTGGGCGGAGTGTCGGGCTGGGTCGGGGTGGGCGTGGGCGTCTCGCCCATGATTCGGATTCGGAAGCGGGCAGGCGGGACGCCTACCCATCACGGGCGGGACGCCCGTGCCACGCATCGGGCATTGCGAGAGGCGGATTGCGCGGGCGAGGGCTTCGCGTTGTGGTGCGGCGAATGAATGTCTCCGCCGATTTGCTCTCGATGATCCAGCTCGCGATCACGCCGGTGATTTTGATCACGGGTTTGGGTTCATTGCTTTTGACGATGACGAATCGTCTGGGGCGCGTGGTGGATCGCACGCGGATTTTGGCGGGGCAGGTTCGCGGCGCGCACGGCAACGAGACGGAACGCGCGCACATCGAGGCGCAGTTGCGCATCATCTACCGGCGCGCGGGGCTGGTGCGGCGGGCGGTGTCGATGGCGACCGCGAGCA
Source organism: uncultured Akkermansia sp. (assembly GCA_964579225.1). Taxonomy (GTDB): domain Bacteria; phylum Verrucomicrobiota; class Verrucomicrobiia; order Opitutales; family Opitutaceae; genus IMCC26134_A. Next base: position 8,461 of record CAZOGV010000053.1, read on the forward strand.
TGGTTTGCTCGTGTTTGCTGGTGGTGGCGATTTTCGGGAAGGGCGTCACGGGCGCGTCGATGACGTGGTTCATCGTCACGCTCTTCATGATGAGCCTCGGCTGCCTGTTGGTGTCGCTAGTGTATTTTTTGCGCGACATCCAGCTGTCGTTGTCGGCGCTGGGGCTGGAGGTGGATCGGGCGTTGAAGCGCGAGTGAGCGCGGGCGCTGTTTGTGAGGTAGGGACGGACCGCTGGGCCGTCCGAAAAACGGAGCGGCGGGCCCGGCGGTCCCGCCCTACCTGTTGATCAGATCGACCAGTTCCAGGCCTGGAGCTCGTCTTGTTTGCGGCACTCGACGGCGGCTTCGCGGGGTTTGCGGGAACGCACGACGAGGTTCTCGTTTTTGTAGTAGGCGATGCTGTTGTCGGGAATGCTTTCGAGCAGCCACACGTTGGCGCCGACGATGGAGTGCGCGCCGATGCGGGTGTCGCCGCCGAGAATGGTGGCGTGGGCGTAAATAGTGACGTGGTCGCCGATGTCGGGATGGCGTTTCACGCCTTTCACGGGGTTGCCGTCGGCGTCCACCTCGAAGGATTTCGCGCCGAGGGTGACGCCTTGGTAGATTTTAACGTGCGCGCCGATGGTGGCGGTTTCGCCGATGACTACGCCGGTGCAGTGGTCGATGAAGAAGTATTCGCCGATGCGGGCGCCGGGATGGATGTCGGTGCCGGTGCGCTCGTGGGCGAACTCCGTGAGCATGCGCGGGAGGAGCGGCACTCCGAGGCGGTAGAGTTCGTGGGCGAAGCGTTGGAGCGAGATCACGAGCACGCACGGGTAGGCGAGGATGATCTCCTCGGTGGAGCGGGCGGCGGGGTCGCCGGCGTAGGCGGCCTGCACGTCGGTCTGCACGACGCGGCGCAACTCGGGCAGGCAGGCGAGCACGGTGTCGGCGATTTCGGTGGCTCGGGTGGCGGGCGGGGCGGAGTTGACGGCGGCGGCGGGGTCGGCGGCGCGGGCGAAGCGCAGGGCTTTTTCCAACTCTGCCCGGAGGTGGGTGTGGAGGTTTTCGAGGCGCAGGCGGGTGAGCGCGGGCACGGCTTCGCGGGTGAGGGGCTCGGGTTCGAAGAAGCCGGGGAAAAGCAGGTGCATGACCTCGGCAGCGAGGAGGTTTATCGAGGCCTCGGAGGGCAGGTTGCTGCCGTCGAGGTGGTTGATGCCGCCTTCGGTTTCGTAAGAACTTAGGAGGGCCTGCAGGGTGTGGTTCAAAGTCATGAGGCGCGGATTGGTGTCACCGTCCGCTCGGTGGGTGCGGGGGTCAAAACCGATTTTGAAAAAGTCTGATTTTGGGGCTTGTCAGGCAGGGAGGCGTTTGTCTCTCTCCGCCTTCCTCTTAGTCAGCAATGCTCGGGTGGTGGAATTGGTAGACACACACGTTTGAGGGGCGTGTGCCGAAAGGCGTAAGGGTTCGAGTCCCTTCCCGAGCACCATTTTTTTAAAAAGCCCTCGGCCGAAACGCCGGGGGCTTTTTGTTTTCCACGATGCGCGCGGCGCGGGCTGATCCGATGCGGGAAACCCGAGGGGAAACGGCTTGCCTGCGTGAGAGTGGGCGTGAAGCTGCGCGTAACTGTCGCGCTCCGCGACGGTCTATCGCACACCCGCCACATCACTCCGAACCGCCGGCTAGAAGCCTGCTTCGTTTTCTAAATCGCATGGACGAGACGCCCTCCCCGCAAAAGCCTGACTCCACTCCGGGGCTCAATAAATTGGATCTGACCCAACTGCAGGGTTTCAGCTTCGGCACATCCTGGTCGCAGGAAAAATCGACGCCCGGCGGCGCTCCTCGCGAACGCGAAGATCGCCGCGATGATCGTCCGCGCCGCGAAGGCGGCGGCGGCGCACCGGTGCGTCGGGATCGTCGCGATTTTAAGCGCCCCGCAGGCGCGCCCGCGCCCGCCGAGGGCGGCGCGCCGGCCGCAGGCGAGCGTCCGGCCCGTCCGGCCGGTGGCGGTGGTGGCGAGCGCCGGTTTGATCGCCAAGGCGGCGGTCAGGGCGGCGACCGTCCGCGTTTCGAGCGTCGCGAAGGCGGCGGCGAAGGTGGGCGTCGCGGTGATTTCCGCGGCGGACCGCGCGAACCGATCGGGCCTTATGTGAGCCCGCATTTCTCGGTCACGTTCTATCCCGAGGACAGCAGCTTTAAGGTTCTCGCCGACGCGATCCGCAAATCCTGCCGCACTTTCGAGCTGTTCTACATCGCCCGTTCGGTGGTGGAGAAAAACGAGCGCTTCATCGCGGTCGTGCAACGGATTCCCGCCAACGCGAAGCCGGCCGCGCCCGCCGGCGAGGCCGTCGTGCCGGGTGTGAAGCCCGCGCCTTTCTTTATTTCGGTGCCGGACGGTATTCCGTTCGAGACCGAGGACGCGGCCATCTCGCACGTGTTGGAAAAGCATCTGGCGAATTTCTTCGACACGGCCGAGGTCGAGGTCGAAGCGCCGAAGGGCAACTTCCAGGTCGTCAATCGTTGCACGATCACCGGCACCCTGCTCGCCCCGCCGAACTACCATCTCTACAACTCTATCCTCGCGCAGCATCACGCGGCCAACGTGCGCATGTCGCTCGAGGCGTATAAGACGAAGATCGAGAGCGTGCGCGACCCCGAGGTCGTCGCCCAGTGGCTGGAGAAGATGAAGACGGCCACGCGCTACACGGTGAAGCCGGCCCCCTCGCGCACGCCCAAGCCCGATGCCGCCGCGTCGGCCGAGCCCGCTGCGGTTACCGAGTCTGCCGCTCCGATTGCCGAGTCCGCTGAGACTGCCGAAGCCGTCGCCGCCGAGACTCCGGTCGAGGCCGTCGCCGATGCGCCCGCCGAGATCGAGGCCGCCGCTCCGGCTGCCGAAGTTGCCGAGACTGCGGAGACCGCTGAGGTCGCCGAGCCTGCCGAAGTTGCCGAGGTCGCCGCGCTGCCGTCCTTCGATTCGTTGGAAGACGCTCGCCAGTATTTGCTCACCGAGGCCCGCAACCGCGTGGTGCGTTCGGTGGAGCAGCTGCGTTTCCCCGGTCGCATCCTGGAGACCATCCCGGCCAACACCGAGATTCGCCGCGCCGTCGAAGGCGCGCTCGCCGCGCAGCGTCGTTTCCCGCTGGATACGGCCAACGCGCTGCGTGGTCGCCTGCGTCGCGAGAGCTTCACGATCTTTAAAAAGGGTTCGAAGGGCATCAGCTATGTGTGCGCGGTGAAGCGTCGCTTCCGCGTTCCCGGCCAGACCTTCTCGGATTCGTTGGCGGCGCTGATCGCCTTCATCGAGGCCCACCCGATGATCAAGGAGAGCGAGCTGCCGATGCGCCATCTCGGCTTTGAGGCGCGCCCCGCGCCGGTCGAGGGTGAAGAGCCGGTCGCCATCCCCGCCGAAGAGGTGGAGAAGCTCACCAAGCTCAAGGGCGACCTGCGCTACCTCGTGAAGGAAGGCTACGTGACCGAGTTCGTGGACGGTTCGCTGTATTGCGCGCCGGCCGTGGTCGAGGCGCGCAAGCGCGAGATCGAGGCTTCGGATGTGGATCCGGAAAACTTCCCGGACGCACCGGCTCCCGTCGCCGCCGCTCCGGCAGTCAAGCCGGCCGCGGCTCCTGCGGCAGCCGCTGTGGTGGAGCCCGAGCCCGAGACCGCCGCGCCGGAAGCGGCCGCCCCCGCCGAACTCGAGGCCGCGTCCGCGCCCGATGTTGCCGCAACCGAACCTGAGCCGGTTGAGCAGAACACCGAGACGGACGAGAAGCCGCCCGCGAATTGAGCTTAAACAAAAACCCCGGGCATAAGCCCCGGGGTTTTTTTGTGTCGGTTTACCCCTCATTCCGCGATTGGACGTGGCCCTCCTCGTGAGAGGCGGGACAAGGGGGGCGGCGGTTACCAAACTCCCGCTTCTCACGAAGCGGGCTACGTGAGGCGCTGAATCGCGGGTTTCGGGTTTACCGCAGGCGAATCGAGTGCCGCCGGTCGGCGGCGTGGGTGAGTTCGAGGTGCAGCGCGTGCGGCGGGAGCCAGTCGGCGACTTTGCTCGGCCACTCGACGGCGAGCCACCAGGGCGGGGTGAGGAAATCGTCGATCATCAAGTCTTCGAGCTGCGCGCCGGCGTCGAGCCGGTAGGCGTCCACGTGGACGAGGGTGTTTCCGGCCCCGCGATGCAGGGTGAAAATATTAAAGGTCGGGCTGGTGACCGACTCGGTGATGCCGAGACCGGCGGCGAGACCTTGCACGAAGGTGGTTTTGCCCGCGCCGAGGTCGCCGTGAAGCGCGAGCACCGAGCCCGGTTCGAGCGCGGCGGCGAGGCGGGCGGCGAGGGCGCGGGTTTCTTCGGCGGCGGCGGTGGTCGCGCCCGCGCGCAGGTCACTGAAAATGCTCGAATCCATGGTAGGCGGAGAGGTCGAGCGCGCCGGCGGCGGGCGCGTCGGCGGGCACGAGTTTGCCGATGACGGTGAACGGCGTCTTGGGAAACGCGCGTCCCCAGTCGGCGGCGAGGCGGGAGAGGGCGGCGGGCGTGCCGCGCAGGGTGAAGAGCAGTTCGTAGTCTTCGCCGTCGGTCAGGGCGGAGCGGAGGTCGAGGCCGCGCCGACGCGGTATCAACTCTTCGAATACAAGCGGTTTTGCGCCGGCGGGCACGAGGTGGTGGATATCCTTGGCGAGGCCGTCGCTGAGATCGAGCATGGCGCTGACCTCGCGGCGGGCGGCGAGCCAGCGGCCCTCGGGCAGGCGCGGCTCGAATTTCCAGTGATGGCCGGAGGCGAGGCTGCCGCCGAGTGCGCCGGTGACGGCGATGAAATCGCCTTCGCGCGCGCCGGCCCGGGTAAGGGCGCGTCCGGCGGAGGCGCGGCCGAGCAGGGTGAGGGTGGCGACGAGGCCGCCGCGATGGGTGGCGAGATCGCCGCCGACCAGCGGCACGCCGGAGCTGCGGGCGAGGGCGGCGAGGCCGCGATAAAAGCCTTCCAGCCAGTCGAGGCGGGTGCGCGGATCGAGCGCGAGGGCGACGACGGCGGCCTCGGGCGTGCCGCCCATGGCGGCGATGTCGGAGAGATTGCGCGCGAGGAGTTTTCGGCCGACGGCGCGCGGGGCGATGGCGTCGTCGAAGTGTTCGCCGTAGATGACCGGATCGACGGTGAGCAGGGTTTTGCCGACGGCTTTTTTGCCGGTGGCGCGGGGCGCGGGAAGCACGGCGCAATCGTCGCCCATGCCGAGCGGGGCGGCGGGCATGGCGGGGCCGAGCCAGCGGCGGATTTTCGCGAGCAGTTTTTGTTCGCCGAGGGCGGCGATGGTGAGGGCGGGATTGTCGGAGAAGGGATGCATGCTCAGGAGGGAAAGCCGACGAGGAGAAGGACGAGGGTGTTGAGGTTGAACAACGCGTGCGCGGTGATGGGCGTGAGCGGGTGTCCGCTGCGTTCGTAGGCGATCGAGAAGCCGACGGCGAGCAGGGCGAGCGGCAGAAGCGCGGCCCAGCTGAAGTGGAGCAGGGAAAAGAGGAGGGCGGGCAGCAAGAGCGCGACGGCGCGGGGCACGCGCGTGCGCAGCCAGCGGAAAAGGCCGACGCGGAAGAGCAGCTCCTCGGTGAGCGGCGCGATGATGACGGCGAAGAAAACCATCGCGATGAGCGCGCCTTGGTCGCCGGTGCGGATGAAGATGAGCACGAGGTCCTGCGGCGGGGCCTCGACGCCGAGCGCGTCGAGCAGGGTTTTCCAGACGAAGCTGCCCAGCCAGACGACGGGCAGGAGAATGATGAATGCGCGCGCGCCGGCAGCGACGGCGCGCGCGGCGCTGAGTCTCGGTGTTTCGGGGAGAGGGGGAGGCGAGGCGTGGGTGACGCGCAAGTAGAGCCATGTCACGACGACGCCCGCGAGCAGGCCGAGTTGGAAGCCCGCGCCGGCCACGACGTCGAAGAGACCGGGCGTGCCGTCTTCGGCGGGCGGAAACCACTCGCGCGCAAAATGCACGGCGATGCTCTGGGCCACGAGGCCGCCCGCGATGGCGAACACGACGCCGAGCAGAAGGTCGGCGAAGGGGTAGGGCGCGGGGGTGAGGCGCGCGAAGGATTTGCCCGCGAGGCGCGCGCCGAGATCGGCCCGACGTTTAATGAGGAGGGCGCTTCCGGTGAGCAGCACGCCGAGTTCGAACACGAGGAGCGTGGTCAATGCGGGGGTGAGAACGATGTCGGGAAGATCGGCGGGCACGGGGCGGTATCGGGTGTGGGCGGCGGGTTGGCCAAGAGGGCGGCAAAAAGCGGCGCGAGACGCAAAGACAACCGACCGCGCGGGCGGGGAGATTTTTTGGCGGGCAAATCGACTCCGCGCTCGAAAGCGCGGCGCGAACGGGCGATGGCTAGGGCATGTCTCGTCGCGTCCGCATCGGCTGCCTGCTGGTTTTCGCGGGCGTGGCGTGCCCGGGGGCGCGGGCGGAGGATGTGCGGGCGCAGGCGGAGCAAGCGGAGGTGGCGTTGCCGTTTCGCGGCGAGTTGGGTGGGGAAGTGAAAATCGCGGCGCTGGCGGAGGCCGGGTTGACGTGGCGGGCGACTTTGACGGCGGAGGGCGTGTTGCTCGCGGCGCGCGCGGAAGGCGTGGAGTTGGATGTGTTGGCGACGCCGGTATCGGGGGCTTTGGACGCGTGGCGTTGGCGGGTGCGGCGCGGGGAAATTGATCTCGGCGTGTGGTGGCCGCAGTTGCGCGGGCTGGCGGGCGAGGCGGCGGCGGGCTGGTCGGCGAGCGGGCGGCTGACGCTGGCGGGCGAGGGCGCGTGGTCGGCGGCGGGCGGGCCGACGGGCGAGGTGACGGTGGCGCTGCGCGAAGGTTGGGCGCGCTCGGATGCGTTGGATATGGAGGTGAGCGGGGTGGAGCTGGATGCGGCGACGAGTGATTTGGTGGCGGGCTCGCTGGCGGCGGGGCAAACCCTGCGGGTGGGCAAAGTGGTGAAGGCCGGCGCGGAGGTGCGTGATATCGCGATGGATTTTGGTTTCACGGCGGCGCGGGTCTTGGAGGTGTCGCGCTTGGAGGCGGG
>CAZOGV010000054.1:0-15377 GCA_964579225.1 uncultured Akkermansia sp.
CTCTTGTTGAACAACGGGCGAATTCGGAGTCCGTGAGGCGGACGCGGCTAAGGGCTTTGAATCTTTCGCTGAAATTGGCTTTAGGGTGGCGCGGTCGTGGATGTCGCGGCGAACGGTATATTTGAGGTCGCGAAGTTTACCGATGAACAGGTGCGCGATGCCTTGCGCGCTAGTTTTCGTTTTCCGCGACGGAGCCGAAAAGGGTTCATGGCGGCGGGAGAAAAACGAACAGCGAAGTAAGCCCGCCTAGGAGGGCGTTGAGTAGCCAGCGCGGGTCGGGGTCGCGGTGGGTTTTGATGCCGCGCTCGGCGAGCACCATGAGGACGGCTTGCGTGGCGAAGGCGAGGTGCGCGGGGGCGAAGGCTTCGTTTGGGGCCAGGGCCAGCCAGGCGAGGGGGGCGGCGGCGCAGGCGACCACGGCGGCGAAGGGATGTCGCCGCGTCGCGCGGTCGGGCGCGCGCAGGCAGAGCACAACGTAGAGTGTGGCGAGCGCGAGCGGACCGGGAAGAAAGGCGAGGCCGCCGAGGGAGGCGAAGAGGTAGAGCGCGAGCGCGAGGCCCATCAGCGCGGCGTCGCTGAGCGCGGTGAAGCGTCGGCCTAGTAACGCGATGCCGCCGAGGCTGAGGGCGAGAAAGGCGGCGCGACCGAGCAGGCCGGACAGCTCCCACGTCTCGGCGCGGGCCAGCACGGCGTAGGTGAGCAGGGGCAGGAAAAGGTTATCGAGACCCTCGAAAGCGACGCCCTCGATGAGCGCGGCAAGACCGGCGACGAGCAAGGCGGCGGCGAGCGCGAGCGGCCACGCCCACCCGGCGAAGAGGGCGAGCGGAAGGGCGACGCAGAGCACGGCGACGGCGAAGACGGCGAGGCTGCCTTCGAGGCTCTTGTGCGCGCCGTCCATGCGCAGCGGGTGGCGACCGAAGCGGCGACCGACCAGCGCGCCGGCGGCGTCGGCCAGGGTGAGCACGAGCACGGGCACGACGTGGAGTTCCCAATGTCCGGCGCTGGCATGAAACACCAGCGCGACCGCGAGCGGAAAGCAAAGTTCGCCCCACGAGCGGCGCTCCACGCCATGCAGGGCGGAGCCGATCGTGCCGAGGCGCAGGGTGCGCAGTCGGAGCACGGCGAGGCTGGTGCAGGCGAGGGCGGCGATCACCCAGACGGGTCCGGGGGAGGCGAAGATCCACGGGAACGCGGCGCAGCCGAGCCCGAGCGCGATGTGGGCGGCCTTGCGGCGCGTCTCGGGCGTCCATCCGGCGCGTGCGCCGAGCCAGGCGAGTCCGCCGAGCAGGGCGGCGAGCGCGGCGACGACGAGTGGGACGGAGAGCGCGGGGTTCATGGTTTGGGGTGGCATGGGCGTCTCGCCCATGGATCGGAAGGGGGCAGGCGGGACGCCTGCCCTTCACGGGCGGGACGCCCGTGCCACGTCGAGATCGACGCGTTCATGTCGCGACGACCTCCTCGACGACGAAGCGCGAGTAGAACCAGGCCTTGTCTTTGGCGTGGAGGGCGCCGGCGAGTTCGGGCAGCGGGCGGAGTTGCGTGGCGAGCGAGTCGGGGCGCGAGCGCGGCACGAGCATGTTCCAGTAGGCGAGGCGCGCGCCGGGGTTGGTGCGGGCGATGAGGGCGCGGAGGATAGCCTCGGTATTGTCGGCCGACATGTATTCAAAAATATCGGACAAGTTAAACGCGTCGGCGCGCGGCGAGTCGGGGCGGGCCAGCCAGTCCTCAACCGTGCAGAGGCGCCACTCGAAGCGGTGCAGGTTTTCGCGGATGCGGTTAAAATTTTCCTCGCGCAGGGCGCAGGGGAGGGCGTCGCCGTGGGTGCCGCGCAGCACCCAGTGGAGGTAGGGGTTTTGCGTGGGGTCGAGCTCGGCGAGGGCGTGGCGGGTGCGGTCGAGGATGCGGTCGGCGACGGAGCCCTCGACGTAGTTGAAAAACGCCGGATCGCGGCCGAGCGCGCCCATGAGGCGGCGGGAGAAAAAGAGGCGAAAGAGCAGGCGCCAGCGCCAGGTGTTCCAGCGCGTGGCGTAGAAGGCGCGGCGCGCGGCGAGGTCGCGGGGTGTGTCGAGCAGTTCGGCGATGCGGCGGCGACCGTGAACGAGCGGAAGCACGCGCGAGCGAAAGAGGCGGAAGTAGTTTTCGAATTTGCCCGCGCCACCGATGCCGCCGGCGACGAGCGCGGGGCGCGCGTCCCAGAACGCGGCGACCTCGGGGGCGAGGTCGGGGCGGCAAAGGGCGTAGAGCGCGGCGCGGTCGGCGGGCGGGGCGGGGCGCGAGCCGAGGAGTTGGAGGAAGCCGGTGTATTCGAGATTTCGATACGCGGCGGCGCGAAGGGCGACGCAGGCGAGCTGGGCGGGGTTGAGATCGACCGCGACGACGCGGGAGGCGCCGGCGGCGAGGAGAGCGAAGGCGTTGTCGCCGGCGGAGGCGATGTTGACGCAGACGCGTCCGGCGGGGCGGAGCGCCTCGACCAGTAGATCGGCGTCTTCCCAGCACTGGGCGTAGCGGATGGCGGCGAATTCGGCGCGGGCGGCGACTTCGGTGCTCATGCGACGGCGGGGGCGGTTTCGAGGCGGCGGACGGTGCCGGCGGCGCCGTCGAGTTCGACGAGGTCGCCGGTGCGCAGCCAGGTGGTGAGGCCGGGGATGGAGACGATGGAGGGCAGGCCGAGTTCGCGCGAGACGATGGCGGAGTGGGAGAGAAGCGAGCCGTGCTCGACCAGCAGGCCGACGGCGGCGGGGAAAAGCATGACCCAGCCCGGATCGGTGCGGGCGGCGACGAGGATTTCGCCGGGCACGGGCCGGACGCCGCGCGGGTCGAGCACCACCCGCACGCGGGCGCGGACCACGCCCGGGCAGCAGGGGAGTCCGCGTCGAAGGTCGGGATCGGTGTCGGCGGCGGACGCGGCGGCGCGACGCGGGGCGTTGAAGGGGTTTCCGATATAAACCGCGCCGCGTGTCTCGATGCGGTCGGAGGGTTCGGGCGCGGCGGCGTGGCGGGCGAACTCGGCGCGGCGCAGGGTGACGAGCGCGCGCAAGTCGGTGGTCACGGCGGTGCCCTCCACGAAGCCGAGGGCTTCGGGCACGGTGAGGTAAAAGATGTCGCGCGGTTCGGCGAGTGCGCCGGCCTCGACGAGGCGGCGGCCGAGGGCGAGGAAGATGACGCGCACGCGGGCAAAGAGGCGGGTGCGTTCGAGGCGCAGGTTTTCGCGGTCGCGCACGTAGATGCGCGCGCGACGGAGCACGCGGGTGAAGACGACGCGACGCAGCGGGTGGCCGGACAATGATTCGCTGGCGCGGGTTTCGGCGAGTTCGCGGGCGGCGAAGCGCGGGCGTTCCGGTGTGTCGGCGGGACGGGCGACGAGCGCGGCGATGCCGCTCAGGAGCGGCGTGGGGTCGTCGCGGAGGGTGGGGCTTTCGAGTTTTAATTCCTCCATGCAACGATCGCCGAAGCGCGCGAGGTAGTCGGCGTAGGCGGCGGCGAAAGCGTGGTGGGCGGGCTCGCGCAGGGCGGCGGCGAGCACGGCGGGGTCGTTGGCGAGGAGCGCTTCGCGCAGGGTCGGATGCGGGGCGGCGAGGGCGGCGAGTTTTTCGACGAGGCGGGCGGGCTCGGTGCTGACGAGGCCGCCTTCGCCGCCGACGAGGTCGTTGGCGAGGGATTCGGCGCCGAGCCACTTGGTGCAGAGCGAACGCAGCACGCCGTGGTAGAGCATGGCGAAGAAGTCGTTCACCATGGGGGCGTCCCAGCGGGTGAGGAGCTGGCGTTCGAGCGCGCGGTAGGCGGCGGCGAGTTCGTCGGCGCGCTGGTCGGCGAAGGGCGTGGCGGGCGCGGCGAGGGCGGCGTCGAGCCGGGCGTGGAAGCCGCGTTGCGTTTTGGGGAGGCGGCGGCGGGCGCGGAGCAGGCCGAGCATGGTGGAGGCGAGGTGGCCGAGATCGGCGAGGCGCGCGCCGAGTCCGGCGGTGGTGACGCGCGGGAGGAGTTCGGCGGGCATCTCCTCCTTCACTCCCATCATCTGCTCCATGAAGCGGCGGTTCCAGGTGAAGCCGGGGAGCAGGGCGATGGCGCGATACCAGTCCACCAGGCTGTAGTAGATGCGGCCTTGCACGAGGCCGAGCATGCGGCCGAAGAGGTCGGCGTTGTCCTCCAGTTTTTTCTCGGGCACGCCGAGCAGACGGCAGAATTGCCAATAGACCTCCTCGTAGATGTATCGGGCGAACGAATACGTGAGCGGGGTGGTGACGCCGCAGTAGCTTTCGGCGATGTTGCTGTTGTCCCAGATGAGCAGGGCGCCGTCGGGGTCGGCGACGCGGCCGAGGGTGGTGACGGGACGGGATTGGAGGAGGAAGAGCTGGTCGGCGGCGAAGGCCCATTCGATGTCCTGGGCGCGGCCGAAGTGCGCTTCGCAGCGGCGGGCGAGGGTGGCGACGGCGGCGGCTTGGGGGTCGGTGAGGGCGGGAGTGTCGGTGATGATCGTGCGGGCGACGATCATGCCCTCGCGGTCGAGGGTGAAGGTGTCGGCGTCGCTTTCGCCGGAGACGAGCGCCTCGCCGAGGCCGCGCACGGCGGCGACGGTGGCGTGGGCGCGGCGACCAGTGACGGGATCGACGCTGAAGGCGACGGAGGCGGTGTCGGCGGAGAGACCGCGTTCGGCGCGGTAGGCGCGCACGCGTTCGGAGAAACCGCTGCGGCGGACGTCGGCGACGCGCGCGGGCACGTCGGCGGGGGCGACGTTGAGAAAGCTCTCCAACTGGCCGGCGAAGCTGTGTTCGCCGCCGTCCTCGTCGGTGGCGGAGGAGCGCACGGCGAGGCAGCCGTCGGGGCCGGAGGCGAGGCGGGTGGCGAGGGCGATGAGTTCGGCGGCAGGCGGCGGCGTTTCGGAGGGAAGGACGACGGCGAAGGGAGGCACGGGGAAGCCGGCGGCGACGAGGACGTGGAGCCCGCGAGCCTTGCCGCCGACGGGGGCGGTGGCGCAGCGCGGATCGGTGCCGTCTGCAATTTGAAGCATGCTCATGGGAGAAGATGGATGGTTGGAACCGGATTCCGAGATTAGGCGGTCAGTGTGGCCTGCTTCGTGAGAAGCGAGAGTTTGGGAGCTGCCTCACCGTTTTATCCCGCCTCTCACGAGACGGGCCACGTTCGATCGCGGAATTGGCGTTCATTTCAGGAGGAGCGGCAGCGCGCCGAGGGTGAGATAGAGGAGCATGGTCCAGAGGCCGCTAAAGGTCTCGATGCGTTTGGCGGCGCGGGTTTCCGGTGCGCGGAGAAAGGCGCGGGCGAGCAGGCCGGCGGCGATCAGGGCGGAGGTGAAGATGAGCGCGGCTTGGAGGCAGAAACCGATGCGAGCGGCGGCGGCGCAGGCGGCGAGGGCAGTGACGAGCAAGGTGCCCCACCAGGCGACGACGGCGCGCGGGCGGCCCCAGAGCACGGAGTAGGTTTCGACGCCCTCCTCCTCGTCGTGGGGTGCGCGGATTTTTCGGCCGAGTTCGAGCGAGAGGCCGTTGCAGTAGCTGACGACGAGGAACCAGCCGAGGCCGGCGGGAAGTCCGGTGCCGGCGGGCACCCAGTCACAGGCGGTGGCGTAGAGATCCACCAGCGGCATGATGAACATGTGCGACCAGAGGTAGAGCAGCGGGCGGGCCTTGAGCCACTCGCGGCAGAAGAACTCGCGGGTCATGAGCGCGAGGTAAACCCAGGTGACGAGCAGCAGGCCGGCGAGGTGCCAGCCGGGCGCGAACCAGGCGGCGAGCGCGAGCTGCACGGCGGCGGTGGCGGCCCAGATCCAGCCGAGCTCGCGAAGTTTCACGAGGCCGCGCGGCACGGCGCGGTAGGGACGCCAGCGAGCGTCTTCGCCGGCGTCTTTGAATTCGTCGGCGATGCGCAGGTGCAGAAACGAGAACAGGCAGGTTACGAAGGCCACGGCCCAGCCGGCGAGGGCGGGCGCGGGCGCGCCGCGCAGCTGGGCGGAGTAGCTGATGGCGCAGAAGCTGAAGCAGGCGATGAGCGGGCCGTGGGCGATGAGCGGGAAACGCTCGCGTTGATAAACCCACCAGCGGGCGGGGCCGGTGGGGTCGGGCGTGGAGGCGACGGGGATGGACTCGGCGGAGTTCACGAGCCGGGAGCGAGGGTCATTATTGTTGATGTGTCAACATTTGATATTGCCTCATGTTTCCGAGGCGGGGGAGGGCGAGCCGCGGGCGAGTTTGCCGTGGGCGGAGGCGAAGTGTCCGGCGGAGAGGGCGGCGATGATGGAGAGTTCGCCGGCGAGGCAGAGGGCGGCGGCGACCTCGGCGAGGGCGCGGGCGTGGCCGGCGCCGCGCAGGCCGAGGATGTCGAGGCAGGCGGCGGCGGTGGGCAGGCCGGTGCCGCCGCCGACGGTGCCGACGATGAGGTTGGGCAGGGTGACGGCGGCGTAGAGCGCGCCGTCGGCTCGGGCCTCCATGCGGGTGACGCCGACGGCGGCCTCGGCGACGCAGGCGACGTCCTGGCCGGTGGCGAGGAAGAGGGCGGCGAGGCCGTTGGCGTAGTGGCCCTGGACGCCGAGGGTGCCGCTGAGCACGCCGCCGAGGGCGGACATGCGCCAGTAGTCGGCCATGGCCTCGGCGGTGGTGCGGAGGCGGCGGGCGACGAGTTCGGCGGGGAGCAGGACCTCGGCGGTGACTTTTTTTCCGCGCACGGTCTGGAAGGATTGGGCAGAGGCCTTTTTGTCGCCGGACATGTTGGCCTCGACGTAGTGGCGGAGGGGTTTGACCGGCGCGTGTTCGAGGAGGTGGGCGCAGGCGGCGGCGGTGGCGAGGGTGACCATGTTCTGGCCGGCGGCGTCGCCCGTGGTGTAGTCGAGAAACAAATACAGGTGGTCGCCCTCAATGGCGAGGCGCACGTCGTCGAGCCGGCCGTGGCGGGTGGTGGCGGCGGCGGCGGCGCGGAGGGCCTCGGTCTGGGTGACGAGCCAGGCGGCGAAGAGGCCGCAGTCGATGACGTTGGCGAAGACGAAGCCGGGGGAGCGGGTGACGCCCTCGTTGAGCAGCAGGGCGGTGCAGCCGCCGGCCTCGGTGATGGCGTGGGCACCGCGGTTGTAGGAGGCGACGAGGGCGGCCTCGGTGGTGGCGAGCGGCACGTGGTAGTCGCCGTTGGCGTGCAGGCCGCGAACGCGGAGCGGGCCGGCGAGGCCGACGGGGGTGGCGGCGAAGCCGATCAGGTTCTCGATGTTGCGCGCGCAGGCCTCGGGCGGGATGGGCGGCGGGTCGGGGAGGAGGGCGGCGCGGGCGGAGGGCGGGAGGAGTTTCCAGCGGCGTTCGAGGGCGGCGGGGGAGGTGTCGGCGCTGTTGGCGACCTTGGGCGGAGATGGCGAGTGATCGGGGGCGAGGCGTCGGGCGGCCTCGGGCAGATCGGGTAGGGTTTCGATGAGGCGCTGGGCACGGTGACGATCAAGCGACATGGCGGGCTGGATACTGGCGGCCATTTGGGATTTGGCCATTTGGGATTTGGGATTCTTCGTAGAGGGGTGCCCTACTTCGATCACAACGCCACCACGCCGCTCGCGGATGTCGCCCGCGAGGCTTGGCTGAAGGTGCAGGCGGAGAATTGGCACAACCCTTCGAGCCCGACGCGGGCGTCGGCCCGGGCGAAGATACGGCTCGATTCGTATCATGAGGCGCTGGCGGTGTTGCTCGGCGGCGAGCCGGCGGAATATGTTTTCAACTCGGGCGCGACCGAGGGCGCGCACGCGGTGCTGGCGCATTGGGCGGCGCGTTTGCCGGCCGACGCGCGCATCGCGGTGGCGGCGACGGAGCATGCGTGCGTGCTGGCGGCGGCGGGGCGGTTTTTTGCGGGGCGCATCGACCGGCTTGCGCATGACGCGGGCGGCGTGGTGACGCCGGATGCGGCGCGCGCGGCGCTGGCGGCGGGCGCGGCGGGCGTGGTGGTGATGGCGGCGAACAACGAGACCGGCGTGCTGCAGCCGTGGGATCAAATCGCGGAGGTCTGTCGCGCGGCGTGCGGCGGGGCGGGTGTGCCGTTTTTGTGCGACGCGACGCAGTGGCTGGGCAAGTTGCCGGGCGCCGGGCTGGGTGCGTGCGGGGCGTGGTTGATCGCGAGCGGGCACAAGTTTGGCGCGCCGAAGGGTGTGGGTTTCGTGAAGTTGCCGTCGGGCAGGGCGGAGCCGGATTTTGTTTCGCAGGGCGGCGGCTTGCAGGAGGGCGGGCATCGCGCGGGCACGGAGGATGTGGCGGGCGTGGCGGCGCTGGCGGCGGCGCTGGGCGAGTGCGAGCGCAAGCATGTGCTTTGGGAATGGCAGCGCGCGGAGTGGCGGGATCGCTTTGAGCGCGAGCTGGTCGCGGCGCTGCCGGGGACGCGTATTGTCGGAATGGATACGGAGGCGGAGCGGCTGTGGAACACGGTGTTCGCGATCATGCCGCGCGGCGACCATGCGCGCTGGATCGCGAAGCTGGACAAGCGCGATGTGCAGGTTTCGACGGGAGCGGCGTGCACGACAGGCAAGGATGGTCCGTCGCACGTGTTGGCCGCGCTGGGCGTCGCGCCTGAGGAGGCGCGGCGCGCGCTGCGTTTCAGCGCGGGGTGGGGGACGACGGAGGCGGACTGGGCGGCGCTGCTGGCGGCCTTGCGCGAGGTGGCGGCGGAGGTGGGTGAGGCCGGCTGAAGGCGGGGACGGAGCCCCGCCCTCCAGGAAGGGCATGCGAGCAGATTCGGCGACAGGAGTGTCGCCGCTCCTTGTCAGCGGCGGCCGCTGTTGCGGGTCTGCCAGTGGGCGCCGGGGCGGCCTTTTTGCACGAAGGGATTCGGGGCACGGTCTTTGTCGCGTTGCTGGCCGCCGCTGCCTTTGCCGCCGGTGGTGCCGGCGATGGGGGCGCGTTCGTCGCGGGGCGGGCGGGCCTCGCCGGCGCGGTGGTCGGCGCGGCGGGGTTGGCCGGAGGTGGGCGCGCCGTCGGGACGATGGCCGTGGTGGCGGGGTTGTCCGCCGCCGGCTCCACCGGCGTTTCCGCCGCCGCCGAAGCGGGGGCTGCGGAAGCCGCGGGGCTGGCGATCACCGTCGGACTGGCCGGGGACGGCGGGCGGGGCCTTGGCCTTGTAGTCGAAGCCCTCGAGTTGGAGCTGGGGAATGGTGGCCTTGATGAACTTCTCGATGGCGCGGACCTCGCCGGTTTGGTCGGGCGTCGCGAGGGTGAAGGCGTCGCCTTCGGCGGCGGCGCGGCCGGTGCGGCCGATGCGGTGCACGTAGTCGTCGGGCGTGGCGGGGATGTCGTAGTTGATGACGTGGGTGACGCCGGCGACGTCGATGCCGCGGGCGGCGATGTCGGTGGCGACCATGACCTCGTAGCGGCCTTCCTTGAAGCCGGCGAGGGCGTCCTTGCGCTGGCCTTGGCTGCGGTTGCCGTGGAGGACGGCGACGGTGTGTTTCTCGGCCTTGAGTTTTTTGGCGATCTTGTCGGCGCCGTGTTTGGTGCGGGTGAAGACGATGACGCTGCGGAACTCGATCTTCTCGAGCAGGGCGAGGAGGAGCGGGAACTTGAGGTGGTTCGCAACCGGGTAGATGGCGTGGGTGACGCTCTCGTTGACGGAGCGTTGGCGACCGATGCTGATGCGTTCCGGGTTGTTGAGGGCGAAGCGGGCGATGGCCTCGATCTCGGGGGGAACGGTGGCGGAGAAGAAGAGCGTCTGGCGGTTCTTCGGGCACATCGCGACGATCTTTTTGACGTCGTTGATGAAGCCCATGTCGAGCATGCGGTCCACTTCGTCGAGGACGAGGATTTCGAGGTGGTCGAGGCGAAGGGCGCGCTCGTTGAGGAAGTCCATGAGACGGCCTACGGTGGCGACGACGATGTCGGCACCGGCGCGCACGTCGGAGCGTTGTTTGCCGTAGCCGACGCCGCCGTGGAGGAGGGCGCGGCGGGCGTCGGTGAACTGGCCGAATTCGGCGAAGGCCTCGTCCACCTGGGCGGCGAGTTCGCGGGTGGGTTCGAGGATGAGGACGCGGGGGCCGGCGGATTTGTGCGGGCCGAGGCGGTTGAGGATGGGGAGGGCGAAGGCGGCGGTCTTGCCGGTGCCGGTCTGGGCGGAGGCGATGAGATCGCGACCGGTGAGAACGACGGGAATGGCCTGCTCTTGGATGGGGGAGGGCGTGGTGTAGCCTTTGGCGGCGACGGCGCGGACGATGCTGGAATGAAGGCCTAGTTTTGCGAACGGCATGGCGGGCATTGCCGAAGCCCTCCGGGTGAAACGCGAGGGGAAAAAAGTGGTGCGGCCGGAGGGAATCGAACCCTCGAGACCACTTTGGAAGAGTGGAGTTTTACCACTAAACTACGGCCGCGACTAAAACAGTTTGGACGCTCGCGGAGGCGCGGGCGTGGGTCAAGCCCACCGTAGGGGTCGTGCGAACTTAACGTGAAAGCTGTTCATCTCTTGTTAAAAACGGGTTGCCGCGCGGGGCAACGAGGCCCAAACAGGTTCTGATATGGCCTTCATTTCCACGCGTAGCGCCTCTAGCCAATTTTCGACAGGTCGGTCCCCCGGCGGTTCCGAGGCGACCGCAGGCAGGGCCCCGAAAAAGATGAGTTTCATGGCTTCGCAGGCGCTGGCGAAGCAGAAGGCCTACGAAAAGAGGGCGAAAAAATACAAACTCCCGCTTGGGGAACTGGCGATTTTCACCCAGCAGCTGGCTTCCTTGCTGAGCGCGGGTTTGCCGCTGGTGCAGTGTTTGGAGGCCTTGCAAGACCAGACGGAGGATCCGGTTTTTCGCATCATCATCCGCGATGTGCGCATCGAGATTTCGCAGGGTAACTCGTTCTCGAACTCGGTGAAACTCTTTCCCAAGGCGTTTAACTCGCTGTTCATTTCAATGGTGGAGGCGGGCGAGGCCTCGGGTGCGCTGGCGGAAATCTTGAGCAAGGTGGCCGCCTATTTCGAGGCAAGCGTGAAGCTTTCGAAAAAGGTGAAGTCGGCCATGACCTATCCGATCGCGGTCATCGGTTTGGCGGTCGCGCTGGTCAACGTGCTGCTGATTTTCGTGATTCCCGTGTTCGCCGCGATGTTCGCCGACTTTGATTCCGCTCTCCCCGCGCCGACCCAGATGCTCATTGATTTGAGCGATTTCCTTAAGGCGAATTTTTTCTATCTCCTGGCCGGGGCTTATGTTGTTTTTTGGCTGCTCAAAAAATTTATCGCAACCCCGAGGGGCCGTCGCCTGAAGGACGAGTCTTTGATCAAGGCTCCGATCTTCGGCAGCTTGATTCACAAGATCGCCCTGTCCCGTTTTTGCCGCACTTACGCGACGCTCATCCGTTCTGGTGTGCCTATTCTGCGCACGTTGGAAATCGTGGCGGCAGCATCCAACACGACCCAAGTGGAGGATGCATGTGCCGATATCGCCCGGCATGTTAGCCAAGGCGGACAGGTTTCCGAGGTGCTCGCCGCCGACAAATTTTTCCCACCGATGATGAAGCACATGGTCAAGGCGGGTGAATCCACCGGTAACGTGGACGGAATGATGAACAAGATCGCCGATTTTTATGACACCGAAGCCGAGGCGACCGTGTCTTCGCTGACCTCGCTGATTGAGCCCATCTTGATCGTCTTTTTGGGTGTGGTTGTCGGCGGTATCGTCATGGCGATGTTCCTGCCGATCTTTCAATTGGGTGCCGTTGCTGGCGGTCTCCAATAAGCTACCTTGGCTTAGAGGCGGGCTCTTTCGCCTATATCTGTTTTTAATTTTTAATCCTCTTTCTAGCAT
Source organism: uncultured Akkermansia sp. (assembly GCA_964579225.1). Taxonomy (GTDB): domain Bacteria; phylum Verrucomicrobiota; class Verrucomicrobiia; order Opitutales; family Opitutaceae; genus IMCC26134_A. The sequence continues at coordinate 11,744 of CAZOGV010000054.1, forward strand.
AACCCCATGCCGTCCGTCCTTATCGTCGACGACCTCCTTTCCATCCACGAGATGCTGGAAGCGGTCATTCAACCCACTGGCTACAGCACCGCGTTCGCCACCGATGGCGAGAAGGCGCTCGTGCGCTACAAGGCGGAAAAATACGACCTCGTGTTGGCCGACATCGACATGAAGCCGATGGACGGCATCACGCTGCTGCGGCAACTCCGGGCCTACGACCCGAGCGCCGTCGTCATCATCATGACGGCCTACGCATCGACGGAGAGCGCGGTGCAGGCGTTGAAGTTTGGCGCCTTTGATTATCTGCAAAAACCCTTCCGGGTGGACGACCTCATCGCGACGCTCAGACGCGCGCTGGAGTATCGTCGCTTCAGCACTCAGAAACCCGAGGTGACGGCCGCCGCAGCTAGTGCGCCCGGAGGTGCTTCCGCCGGGGCGCGCGACATAGAGAAATCACTCGTGGGGGTGAGTGCTGCGCACAAAAAAATCGTCACCCAAGTTCGCAAGCTGGCCTCAGTGCGCACCCCGGTGCTGCTTCAAGGTGAGATAGGCACTGGCAAGACCACCATCGCGGAGTTGTTGCACGCCGGCAGCGCCGCGGCCGAAGCGCCGCTGGTGCGCATCGATTGTGCTCAGGCTGCGGAGACGGGCTTCCATGCCGGTCTCATCGGTCAGTCCGGCGCAGGCGGGGAGTGGATTACCCAAGCCCAAGGCGGCACTTTGCTGCTCCGGCATATCGAAAAACTATCGCCCGAGATGCAGCGCGAGTTGGTCGGCGTGCTGCGTGCGAACGCCCACTCGTTCCGTATGATCTGCACCAGCGACGCCGATTTGGAGCGTCTCACCGAGGAGGGCCACTTTGACGACGAGTTGTTCTATCGCGTTGCTTCGCTGCCGGTGGAAATCCCTCCCTTGCGCGAACGTCCCGAAGATATTCCCCCATTGGTGAAGTTTTTCGCCACGTCGGTCGTTAATCCGAATGTCGATGTCGCGCTGATCGATTTCGACTCCGAATCGATGGCGGTGCTCAAATCCTATCCGTGGCCGGGTAATCTCGCGGACCTCGGGCAGGTAATCACGAAGATCGCCTCCACCACCGAGGAGCGCCAGATCGCGGTCGATCAGCTCCCCATGCGCATCAAGAACATGGACGGCTGGCCCAAGCTTTCCGAATACCTCGCCTTGCAGGAAAAGCACTACATCGAGCAGGTGCTGAGGGCGTGCCGAGGCGATAAGTCCCAAGCTGCGCGCGTGCTAGGCGTGGAGCTTTCGCGCATCGGTTAAGCGAGGATTCCTCGACTTTGCCGTTCGGAAGCGTGCGGAAGCGCACCGTCACGATGCGCGCGCTCGCGTGCCGATTCCACGCCGCGCCGCCTTTCCGCTTGCACGACTTTCCGGCGGGTCAAACCCTCCCCCACCTCTACGTCCATGCCCAAGCGTTCCGATCTCAAGTCCATCCTTATCATTGGTGCCGGTCCTATCGTGATCGGTCAGGCCTGCGAGTTTGATTACTCCGGCACCCAGGCGTGCAAAGCCCTACGCGAGGAGGGTTACCGCATCATCCTGGTCAACTCCAACCCGGCCACGATCATGACCGACCCGGAGTTTGCCGATGCCACCTACATCGAGCCCCTCACGGTCGAGTTCGTCGAAAAGATCATCGCCGCCGAGCGCCCCGACGCCCTCCTGCCCACCCTCGGTGGCCAGACCGCGCTCAATCTCTCGATGCAGCTGCACGAGAAAGGCATCCTCGCCAAATACAACGTCGAGATGATCGGCGCCAAACCCGAGGCGATCAACAAGGGCGAGGACCGCGAACTCTTCAAACAGGCCATGGTCAAAATCGGCCTCGACGTCGCCCGCTCCCGCGTCGTCAAAACCCTCGAGGCCGCCCGCCTCGCCGCCGAGGAGATCGGCGCCTTCCCGCTCATCATCCGCCCCTCCTTCACCCTCGGCGGCTCCGGCGGCGGCATCGCCTACAACAAGGAAGAGTTCGAGCGCATCTGCGCCAACGGCATCGATCTCTCGCCCGTCCACGAAATCCTCGTCGAGGAATGTCTGCTCGGCTGGAAGGAATACGAGATGGAGGTCATGCGCGACCACAAGGACCAGTGCGTCGTGATCTGCTCTATCGAGAATTTTGATCCCATGGGCGTGCACACCGGCGACTCCATCACCGTCGCCCCGGCCATGACCCTGACCGACAAGGAATACCAGGTCATGCGCGACGCCTCCTTCGCCGTCATCCGCGAGATTGGCGTCGAGACCGGCGGCTCCAACATCCAGTTCTCCATCGACCCCAAGACCGGCCGCCAGGTCGTCATCGAGATGAATCCCCGCGTGTCGCGCTCCTCCGCGCTCGCGTCGAAGGCCACCGGTTTCCCCATCGCCAAGATCGCCGCCAAACTCGCCGTCGGCTACACCCTCGACGAACTGCGCAACGACATCACCCGCCTCACCCCGGCCAGCTTCGAGCCCACCATCGACTACGTCGTCACCAAGATCCCGCGCTTCACCTTCGAGAAATTCATCGGCGCCGACACCACCCTTACCTCCGCGATGAAGTCGGTCGGCGAGGCCATGGCCATCGGCCGCACCTTCAAGGAATCTTTCCAAAAAGCCCTGCGCTCCCTCGAGGTCGGCGCCTTCGGTTTCGGCGGCGGCAAGCTCGGCGGCGACGAACTCCCCGACGACAAGACCATCCGCACCAAGCTCGCCACGCCCAACAACGAGCGCGTGTTCTATCTGCGCTACGCCTTCATGGCCGGCTACACCGTCGAGCAGATTTTCGACCTCTCCAAAATCGATCCGTGGTTCCTCACCCAGTTGAAGGAAATCTACGAACTCGAGGTCGAGCTGAAGGCCCACACCCTCGACACCGTCCCGCTCCCTCTCCTGCGTCAGGCGAAGCAGGCCGGCTTCTCCGACGCCCAGCTCGCCGGCATCCTCAAGGCCCCCGATCTCTTCGCCGTGCGCGCCGCCCGCAAAGAGCGCGGCCTCGGCACCACCTACCGCCTCGTCGATACCTGCGCGGCCGAGTTCGAGGCCTTCACGCCCTACTACTATTCCTCCTACGGCGACGAAAACGAGATCCTCCCCGGCAAGGGCAAAAAGAAGATCATGATCCTCGGCCAGGGCATTGAGTTCGACTACTGCTGCGTGCATGCCTCCTTTGCCCTGCGCGAGGCCGGCTTTGAGACCGTCATGGTCAACAGCAACCCCGAGACCGTCTCGACCGATTACGACACCTCCGACCGTCTCTACTTCGAACCCCTCACCCTCGAGGACGTGCTCGAAATCTACGAACAAGAGCAGTGCGAAGGCGTCATCGTGCAGTTCGGCGGCCAGACCCCGCTCAACCTCGCCACCGCGCTGAAAAAAGCCGGCGTCAACGTCATCGGCACCAGCCCCGAATCCATCGAGGCCGCCGAGGACCGGAAGCTGTTCTCCGCCATCCTCGACGAGACAAAATTAAAATCCCCCGCGCATCGCACCGCGATGTCCGAGGCCGACGCGCTCGCCGCCGCCCACACGCTCGGCTTCCCCGTGCTGCTCCGCCCCAGCTTCGTGCTCGGCGGTCGCGGCATGTTCATCGTGTATTCAGAAGATGAATTCAAGGCCGTGGTCCGCCAAG
>CAZOGV010000055.1:0-15253 GCA_964579225.1 uncultured Akkermansia sp.
GAATAACGCTTGCAGTCTCTGTATTACCGCGGCTGCTGGCACAGAGTTAGCCACTGCTTCCTCTCCGGGTTAAGTCAGGCTAAGTCGTATTAGGACTTAGCGTTTCTTCCCCAGTGACAGAGGTTTACAATCCGAAGACCTTCATCCCTCACGCGGCGTCGCACCATCAGGCTTTCGCCCATTGTGAATGATTCGAAACTGCTGCCACCCGTAGGTGTCTGGACCGTGTCTCAGTTCCAGTGTGGCCGATCATCCTCTCAGACCGGCTACCCGTCTTAGCCTTGGTGGGCCGTTACCTCACCAACTAGCTGATAGGCCGCGAACTCCTCTCCTAGCGTCGGGCCTTGCGGTCCCCGACTTTGGTATGGGACTCAGGAGAGTCCCAACCGTATGCGGTATTAATTCGCCTTTCGGCGAGCTATTCCCCACTTGGAGGTAGATTGTTCACGTGTTACGCACCCGTTCGCCACTGCGTTTCGAATGTATTGCTACACCCGAAACACCGTTCGACTTGCATGTCTTAACCACGCCGCCAGCGTTCATTCTGAGCCAGGATCAAACTCTCCGAAAGAGAGTTCAGAACCCAGTGATTCATGAACTACTGGTTCATTTCGCCGAAGCGAAAGAACCATTGTTTAATAAGTTTTGATTGGGGGTCCCAATCAATCGCACAATGTATTTTTCAAAGATCGTTTCCCTTTAGGGGGAAAGAGTTCAATCCAGACAAATCGTTTTGCTTCGGTCAATACCTTTTTCAAAAAAAATTTCGAAAGGCTTTAACCGAATCAGCGATTTTTCTTTAAAGAACTCCCTCGTTTCCCGAGGCGCTTTAGGCGCTGTGGTTGCGAGGGAGTGCGGACAATGGAAATCACCCTCCACCCCACAAGACCTTTTTAAGTGATGAGTTGTTCATATCCCATAAGTCACTTAATTAAAAATAGATAACTTAATAATTTATTTTCTTATTCTGCATCCATCCGCATTGATCAGCTCAAGGATCCTAGTCTCCTTTGGGGCTGTATTTTAATTTTGGATACACCGTTTTACCTCTATGGGGCGAGGGCGCGGAACCACTCCGCAAAGCGCCTGGTTTTAGGTGCCGCCGTGGAGGCGCCTGTTTAGCTCAAAACCATCCTTTCGGCGCATTTTCCACCATCACGGCTTACCCGTTCGAGCTCGAGCCAGCTTGCGCATAGCGGCATAGCTACTTGCCCGTAATCTTTGACCGCGACGACCGAGCGAGCCGCCTCGGCACATATGCACGGCGTCTTTGCCGCGGCAATATCCGCGCTCCCACCGCCAAGGCCCGCGCAGCCAAGTCCCGCGTTTTTTGGCATCCTCCACGTCATCGCTGACGGCGCGCGCCGCGTCCAGCGCACCTACGCCATGCCTGCCACCTCCCCCACCTCTCCTCTGAGAATCGACCCCGCGAAGCTTACGGCCCGTGCCCATCCTTCCTATGTGACTTGCGACGCCAACGAGGCGGTTGCCTCCGTCGCCCACCGTCTGAGCGAGTTTATCGCGATCTACCCCATCACGCCGTCTTCGCCTATGGCCGAGTCCTGCGACGAGTGGTCGGCGGTGGGACGAAAAAACCTCTGGGGCGAAATCCCCCGCGTCGTGCAGCTCCAATCCGAGGGTGGCGTGGCCGGTGCAGTGCATGGCGGCCTGCTCGGCGGTTCTCTTACCACCACCTTCACCGCTTCCCAGGGGCTCCTTCTTATGGTGCCCAACCTCTATAAGATCGCCGGCGAACTCCTCCCTTTCGCGCTGCACGTCACCGCCCGATCCCTCGCGGCACAGGGACTGTCCATCTTCGGGGATCACCAGGATGTCATGGCCTGCCGCCAGACGGGTTGCGCCCTCCTCTGCTCCAACCACCCGCAAGAATCGCAGGATCTGGCTCTCATCGCCCACGCCGCCACCCTGCGCGGACGCCTACCCGTCATCCATTTCTTCGACGGCTTCCGCACTTCGCACGAGATTTCCAAAATCGTTCCGCTCGCGGACGATGTTCTTCGCGAGATGATCGATACCGACGCGCTCGCCGCCTTCCGCGCCCGCGCCCTCACTCCGGATAGGCCGAAAATCCACGGCACCGCGCAGAACCCCGACGTCTATTTTCAAGGTCGGGAAACCGTTAACACCTTCGTCAACGCTTTCCCCGACGTGGTCTCCGATTGCATGGACAAGTTCGCCACGCTCACCGGCCGCAAATACTCCCTCGTCGAGTATTACGGTCACCCGCAGGCCGAGCGCGCCGTCGTCTGCATGGGCAGCGGCGTCGAAGCCCTCCAAACCGCCGCCGAACACCTCAACGCCTCCGGCGGCCGCGTCGGCGTTATTGCGATCCGCCTCTTTCAACCTTTCCCGCTTGCCGCCTTTCTCGAAGCGATCCCCTCCACCGTTCGCACCTTGGGCGTGGTCGACCGCACCAAGGAGCCCGGCGCCGTCGGCGAACCCCTCTTCCAGAGCGTGCTCTCCGCCCTCGCCCGCGCCGAACACCCCACCGGCGTGCCCACCTCCCGCGTCTTCGGCGGCCGCTACGGCCTCGGCTCCAAAGAATTCACGCCCTCGATGGCACTCGCCGTCTTCCAGCACGTAAACTCCGCCCGCCCCCGCCACGGTTTCACCATCGGTATCCACGACGACGTCACCCACACCTCCCTGCGCTGGGACGATGCCCTCGAACTCGAAGCCCCCGGCGTGCGCCGCTGCGTTTTTGTTGGCCTCGGCGCGGACGGCACCGTCGGTGCCAACAAGAATTCCATCAAAATCATCGGCGAACAAACCGACTTCTTTGCCCAAGGCTATTTCGTCTACGACTCCAAGAAATCCGGCTCCGTCACCGTCTCCCACCTGCGCTTCGGTCCAGAACCGATTCACGCCCCATGGCTCATTCGCTCGGCCCAGTTCGTCGCGTGCAGCCAATTTAACTTCGTTGGTCGCCACGAGATCCTCGGCTATGCCGCCCCCGGAGCCACCGTGCTTCTTGACTCGCCGCACGACCCCGAAACCACCTGGGCCAAGCTCCCCCGCGACTGGAAACAGACGCTTCTCACCAAAAAGATCCGCCTCTACGTCATCGACGCCAACGGGGTCGCCTCCGCCGCCGGCATGGGCCGCCGCACCAACACCGTTCTCCAAACCTGCTTCTTCGCGCTCGCCGGCGTGCTCCCTCAGGACGAGGCCATCGCCCACATCAAGAAGGCCATCACCAAGACCTATGCCCGCAAGGGCGACAAAGTCGTCCAGATGAACCACGCCGCCGTGGACGCCGCCCTCGCCGGCCTTCGCGAGGTCACCCTCCCCGCCACCCTCGACGAAGCCGACGCCGCCCCCACGCCCGACCGCTATGCCGCGTTCACCGATAAATTCCACCGCGACGTCACCGCCCGCCTCCTCGCCGGTGAAGGCGACCTCCTCCCCGTCTCCGCCATGCCCGTGGACGGCGGCTGGCCCACCGCCACCACCAAACTCGAAAAACGCTCCATCGCCCTCGAACTCCCCCAGTGGGACGCCGGGCTCTGCATCCAGTGCAACAAATGCGTCTTCGTCTGCCCCCACGCCGCGATCCGCGCCACCCACGTCGCGCCCACCGACCTCGTTGGCGCGCCCGAGTCGCTCACCACTGTCCCGTTCCGCTCCAACGAACAGCCCGGCCGCCACTACCTTCTTCAGGTCGCCCCAGACGACTGCACCGGTTGCTCGCTCTGCGTGCAGGTCTGCCCCGCCAAGGATAAATCCAACCCGCGTCACAAAGCCCTCAACCTCGTTCCCGCCGCCCCGCGCATGGAAACCGAGCGCCTCAATTGGGATTTCTTCGAGAGCCTCCCCTCCCCCGACCGCGCAAAACTCGACCTCACCACAGTCAAAGGCAGCCAGTTCGCCAAACCCCTCTTCGAGTTCTCCGGCGCCTGCGCCGGCTGCGGCGAGACGCCCTACCTCAAACTCCTCACCCAGCTCCTAGGCGACCGCCTCACCATCGCCAACGCCACCGGCTGCTCCTCCATCTACGGCGGCAACTTGCCCACCACTCCCTACTCGAAAGACGCCAACGGCCGCGGCCCCGCCTGGGCCAATTCCCTCTTCGAGGACACGCCGAGTTCGGCCTCGGCCTTCGCCACGCCGCCGACCTCCGCCACGCCACCGCGCGCAGCCTGCTCAACAAGCTCTCGCCGCGCCTCGACCACGACCTCGTCGCCGCCCTCGGAGCCGCCACGCCCACCGCCGAGGCCGACCTCGCCGCCCGCCGCGAAAAAATCGCCCTCCTCCGCTCCGCCCTCGCCAAAATCTCCCCCGACCCCGAAGCCGCGCGCCTCGCCGCGGTCGCCGACGACCTCGTCAAAAAATCCGTCTGGATCATCGGCGGCGACGGCTGGGCCTACGACATCGGCTACGGCGGCCTCGATCACGTCCTCGCCTCTGGCACCAACGTCAAAGTCCTCGTCCTCGACACCGAGGTTTATTCCAACACCGGCGGGCAATCCTCCAAGTCCACCCCCATGGGCGCCGTCGCCAAATTCGCCGCCGGCGGCAAAGCCACCGGCAAAAAAGACCTCGCCCTCATGGCCCTGCAATACGGCCACGTTTACGTCGCCCGCGTCGCCTTCGGCGCCAAGGACTCCCAGACTCTCCAGGCCCTGCGCGAAGCCGAAGCCTACGACGGGCCCGCCCTCGTCATCGCCTACAGCCATTGCATCGCCCACGGCTACAACCTCGCCCACGGCCTCGACCAACAAAAACTCGCCGTCGATACCGGCTACTGGCCGCTCTTCCGCTACGACCCCCGCCGCGCCGACAAGGGCGAACCCGCCCTCCACCTCGATTCGCCTCCGCCCAAGGCCTCGTTGAGCAAATTCACCAACGGCGAAACCCGCTTCGGCATGCTCCAATCCATCGCCCCCCAGCGTGCCGACGCCTTCGCCGAGACCGCTCAAGCCGCGCTCAAAACCCGCTACGCCCTTTACCAACACCTCGCCAACCCCACCCAGACACCAGCCCCTGCATCGGCTCCGACCACCAACGCCGCTCCCTCGGCCACGCCCGCCTCACCCGCCGCTCCCGCCGCCTAATCACCACTCGCCATGAACCTCGCAACCGACTACCTCGGCCTACGCCTACGCAATCCCCTCGTCATCGGCGCCTCCCCCTGCTGCGACGACCTCGACTTCTGCAAGCGCCTCCAAGACGCCGGCGCCGCCGCCCTCGTCATGCACTCCCTCTTCGAGGAACAGATCGAATTCGAGGAAAACGCCCGCCTCCAACTCATCGACGGCATCGGCGACAGCAACCCCGAGGCCCAAAACTACTTCCCCCACTACGACGACTACGCCCTCCCCCCCGACCTCTACGTGCGCCAGCTCGCGCGCCTCAAGGCCACCCTCGACATCCCCGTCATCGCCTCCCTCAACGGCCACCGCCCCGGCGGCTGGACCGACCAGGCCCGCCGCCTCGAACAAGCCGGCGCCGACGCCCTCGAACTCAACCTCTACTCCCTCCCCACCGATCCCGACCTCGACGCCGACGACGTCGAGGCCGACCAGCTCTTTGTCGTCGGCCAGGTCGTCGAAACCGTAAACATCCCCGTCTCGGTAAAACTGTCCCCCTTCCACACCGCGCCCGCCCACTTCGTCCGCCAGCTCGAACTGCGCGGCGCGAGAGGAGCCGTGCTCTTCAACCGATTTTATCAACCCGACTTCAGCATCGAGGATCTCGAGGTGCAGCCGCAGCTCCGCCTCTCCGACTCCTCCGAACTCCTCCTGCGCCTCCGCTGGCTCGCCATCATCTCCCCCCGCACCGAGCTCGGCCTCGCCGCCAGCGGCGGCATCCACACCTCCACCGACCTCATCAAGGCCCTGCTCGCCGGCGCGCACACCGCGCAGGTCGTATCCACAATCCTGAGACACGGCGCGGCCGCGGTCACCACCCTCCTCTCCGGCCTCGAAGCCTGGATGCGCGAGCACGAATACCACAGCCCCGACGAGCTGCGCGGCGCGCTCAACCTCGCCCGCTGCCCCAACCCCGCCGCCCACGAACGGGCCAACTACATCAACGTGCTTCAGAGCTGGCGCGTTTAACGTCCGCCTCTGCCTTGTCTTCCGCCGCGAACTCCTCCGCGAGCTTCGCCTTCTGCGTGAGCAAGGCCGACGCGTTCACCGATTCCAACAACTCGCGCGCCTCAGCCGCGTAACCCTGCTTCCAACGCACCCGCGCCCGATGCAGGCGCACCACCTGCGTCTCGTTGCGCCCCTCCAGCCGCTCCTCCAGGCGGCTCCACGCCAGATAAGCCGCGTCCCACTGCGGCGGCTCCACCCCGTAAAAAGCCTCCGCCGCCCGATACGCGAAATCCACGCGGTCCGGAGCCAGCGTCGTCGCCCGCGCGAAAGCCGCCAGCATGTCCGCGTCCAGCTTCTCGCGCTTCCACGCCTTCGTCTTCAAAAACTCGTCGCGCGCCTCGTCGAGCAGCAGCCCGATCTGAAAATGATAAAGCGGCTCGTTCGGTGCCAGATCGCTCGCCGCCAGGAAATAATTGAGCGCATCCACCACCCGCCCCTCCTCCGCCATCAGCACCCCGATCTGGTTTTTCACCACCGGAATATCCGGATCCAGCCCGTTCGCCCTCAGCAGCAAAGACAGCGCCGTCCGGCCCTCGTCCAACAACGGGTCGCACAAAAACAACCCGTAGCTCGCCCACCCCGCCGCGAAATCCGGATGCCTCGTCAACAAGGCCTCGTAACGATCCACCACTTTTTGCAGGCGCGGTCGATGATCCTCCAACACCGCCGCGTCGTCCGCCCCCTTCGCCGCCGCCAGCGCGGCCTTCTGCTCGGCCACGATTTCACGCAACCCGTTCGCCGCCGCATCGGCCCACGCCGCCGTTGCCAACACCAACCCGAGCATCAACCAAAGAAATTTCATCACGCGCATCCGACCACTCCCGCACGCTCAAGTGCCCGCGTAAATGCCCAAGCGCACACGAGCACGGCCTACCTCGCCGTCGCCACCGAGCCCACCGGACGCCCATACTCATCCACCTCGATATCCACCGGCACCTGAATCGTGCGGCCATCCGCCGTCGTCTCCGTGCGCCACGTGCGCACCACCCTGCGATCCGCGTTAAACGCCGAACCCGAAGCCGCGACGAAACCCTCGCCAGCTCCCACCACCGCCCCCGCCACATTGCCCGCCACCGCTCCCACCGCCACACCCACGCCCGTGCCGATCGCCGGCCCCGGCTGACGCGGATTCACCGCTCGCCCGTCGCGATTCGTGGTGCAACCCGTCGCCGCGAAGCCCGCCAAAACAATCATCGAAGCCGCCGCCAGGGTAGTCGTTTTCATCGTAAATATTTTCGCAACCCATGCGCGACACCGCCCTGTCTGGCAATCGCGAACGCATCCACCGGGAGCGCCGGCATCTTGCCGGCTTCCGAACTTGAATCGGCTGGCAGCCGGCGCTCCCGGTGACCGGCCGCCAGACATCCCGCGCGCCCCTTTGGGCAAGATGTGCGACGGCTTTCCCCTGTCGGCCCACGCCCCTCGCCGCCAAGCTGTCCGGCTACACATGACTCTCCCCCTCATCATCCAAGGCGGCATGGGCGTCGCGGTTTCCGGCTGGCGCCTGGCCCGCGCCGTCTCCGCCGCCGGCCAGCTCGGCGTCGTCTCCGGCACCCTCCTCCCCGTCGTCCTCGCCCGCCGCCTCCAACTCGGCGACCCCGGCGGCGAACTGCGCGAAGCCCTCGCCGCCTTCCCCGACGCCACCCTCTCTCGCCGCGTGCGCGAACGCTACTGGATCCCCGGCGGCAAAGCTCCCGACGCGCCCTTCGCCGCCGTGCCCATGCCCTCCGCCGCCCCCTCGCGCGCCTGGACCGAGCTCACCCTCGCCGCCAACTTCGTCGAAGTCTGGCTCGCCAAACAAACCCACGCCGGCCGCGTCGGCATAAACCTCCTCGAGAAAATCCAGACCGCCACCCTCGCCTCCCTCTACGGCGCGATGCTCGCCGGCGTGGACGTCGTCCTCATGGGCGCCGGCATCCCCCGCGCCATCCCTGGGGTGCTCGATCAATTCGCCGTCGGCCAAGCCGCCGAACTCCCCCTCGACGTCACGCCTCCCGAAAACGCCCCGCCTGCCGCGCCCGTTCGCCAGACCTTCAACCCCGCTGACTACCTCGCCGCCCCGCCCGCCGCGCTGCGCCGCCCCGATTTTCTTGCCATCGTCAGCTCCGCCGCCCTCGCAACCACCCTCGCCCGCAAAGCCTCCGGCCGCGTGGACGGTTTCGTCATCGAGAACAACGCCGCCGGCGGCCACAACGCCCCGCCCCGCGGCGGACGCGCCCCCGGCCCCGACGGCCAACCCGTTTACGGCCCACGCGACGAACCCGAGCTCGAAAAATTTCGCGCCCTCGGCCTCCCCTTCTGGCTCGCCGGCGAACGCGCCACCCCCGAGCGCCTCGCCCAAGCCCGCGCCCTCGGCGCCGCCGGCGTGCAAATCGGCACCGCCTTCGCCTTCTGCGACGAATCCGGCCTCGACCCCGACCTAAAAACCCAAGCCTGCGCCCTCAGCCGCGCCGGCACCGTGAAAATATTCACCGACCCCGCCGCCTCCCCCACCGGCTTTCCCTTCAAAGTCCTCGACCTGCCCGGCACGCTCTCCGGCCCCGGCACCTACGCCGCCCACCCCCGCCGCTGCGACCTCGGTTATCTGCGCGAAACCTACACCCGCCCCGACGGCGAACTCGGTTACCGTTGTCCCGCCGAACCCGAAGCCGACTTCGCCGCCAAAAACGGTGCCCCCGCCGACACCTGCGGCCGCAAATGCCTCTGCAACGGCCTCCTCTCCGCCATCGGCCTCGGCCAAATCCGCACCGCCAAAGCCGACGACTCCGCCCCCGCGCCCGACGCCCCCTACATCGAACCCGCCATCGTCACCGCCGGCCACGATACCGCCGACATCGCCCGCTTCCTCGCCCCCGACGCCACCGGCTACACCGCCCGCGACGTGCTCGACCGCATCCTCACCCCGCCAGCGCAAGAATAAGCGCCAGCACCCCCGCCGACGCCACCGTGCTCCCCACCACGGTCTGCGCCGCCATCGCCTCGTCGCCGCCCATTACGCCCGCCATCGTGTAGGAGGCCACCGCCGTCGGGCACGCCAGCGCCACCAACACCACCAGCCGCTCCACCAAGGCCACCGTCTCCCCCAGAGGCTCCGGCAACACCCACCCCTTCGCGTAAGCCGCGCCGCCCAGCACGCTCGCCCACAGGATCGGATTGCGCACCCATTCCTGCACCATCGCCCGCCCGCCCCCCGCGCCCGCAATCTCGATCCCGTGTAACCCAATAGGTTACACCGAAGCTTATCCTTCTCTCACGTTCTCCTCTCACTTTGGGCTTTTTCCCCCGCCACCGCCCCGCCACCGTCCGCCTTTTCCCACCCATGTCCTCCATCGCCACCCAATTCGACGGCGTCGCCGTCCACACCAAGGCCAACGTGTATTTCGACGGCAACGTCGTCTCACACACCGTTCTCTTCGCCGATAAAACTAAGAAGACCCTCGGCCTCATCCGCCCCGGCTCCTACTTCTTCGGCACCGCCGCCGCCGAGCGCATGGAAATCGTCGCCGGCGAATGCCGCGTCACCCTCAAGGACCAGGCCGAGGTAAAAACCTACCCCGCCGGCACCCACTTCGACGTCCCCGCCAACTCCGGCTTCACCATCGAAGTCACCTCCGGCCTCTGCGAATACATCTGCTCCTTCCTCGCCTGAGCCGTCCGGAAGTAGCGCAGGCGTCCCGCCTGCATCATCCGATTATTCCCCGCCCGAAAGCCTGCGCCACCGCTTGAACTTTCGCCGCCGCGCCACCTCTTTCCGTTCTTCGCTCAAACCCATGCGCTCCCTCTTCGTCCTCCTCGGCCTCGGCGCCATCCTGCTCACCATCGGCATCGTCGTGCGCAGCGGGAAGCTCATGCGCGACAACCCCGGCGAGCCCATCAACGCCGCCATGCGCCGCGCCCTCGCCGACAAAGCCTTCCAGTGGCCCGAGGCCGACGCCGCCAAACTCGCCCGCGACTACGCCGGCGCCATCGAGACCGCCAACGGCGCCCGCTACACCGTCACGCGCTCCGGCACCGGCGATACTTTCCCGCGCAAAGGCCAACTCGTCACCGTCGAATACACCGCAAGCTTCTTCGCCAACGACGAGAAAATCGACGCCTCCGCCGACCACGGCGGCCCCTACAACTTCGTCGTCGGACAGCCCAACATTCTCCCCGGCTGGAACGACGCCCTTCACCTCATGCGCAAGGGCGAGCGCCGCACCATCATCCTCCCCTACTGGCTCGCCTACGGCGAAAAAGGCCAGCGCGGCAAAATCCCCGGCTTCGTCTCCATCCGCCTCGACCTCGAGCTCATCGACTTCCGCGACGTCAACTGACGCCGCTTCTTCTGTAGGGCGGGGTCGCCGCACCCCGCCGCGTCGCCTCACCGCCCGCTCCCCACCCTCAGAGCCCGAGCATCGACCCGTTCCGCTTCAACCAAGCCTCCGCCTCGCGCCACGGCGGACACACCTCCTCGACCCGCCGCCAAAACCGGTCCGAGTGGTTCATTTCCTTCAGGTGCATCAGCTCGTGATAGATCACGTAGTCGCGCACACTCTCCGGCGCCTGGATCAGCCGCCAATTCAGCGATATAATCCCGCCCGTCGTGCACGAGCCCCAGCGCGTGCGCTGATTGCGCACCATCACCTCCTTCACCTCCATCGCCGTCTCCGCCGCCAGCTCCCACGTGCGCGCCGTGATCTCCACCTTCGCCTTCCTCAAAAAATGCGCCTCCAAGGTCGGCCGCAGATCGCCGTCGAAACGCGACACCCGAAAAGTATCCGCCGCCAGACACACCTGCGGACGCTCCCCCTCCGACGCCTTGCGGATCTCCATCATCTCCCCGCGCCAAAGCACATGCGTGCCCAGCGACCACACCGTCGCCGCGCGCGGTTTTAGTTTTTGCCGCGCCCGCGCCCGCTCCAGCCAATCGCGATGCTGCTCCACGAAAGCCCGCGCCTCGCGCTCCGTGCCGCGCGGCGGGATCGTCGCCACCGCCACGCCGTCCTTGCGCAGCGTCAGACGATAGCGCTCCGCCCGCGTGCTCCGCTCGAAAACCACGTCCGGCTTCGCCGCCTCGTCCTCACCCGCCCGCGCATAACCCGGCACCTGCGCCCCGGACACCGCCCCACGATCCTCTTTCGACGCCGGCGCGGGCTCCGCGTCCGACGGCGCGAGAAAGTCCAAAAATCCTTGGATCAAACCGGGCATCACGCTGCGAAAGCAGAACGAAACCAAAAATTCCGCGAGCGGTTTTTCTGCTCATGCCCGACCTACAACACCACCAGCTCCCAGCCCACCGCCCCGTCCGCGCCTATCGTCAGCCACGCAAAACTCCGCACGCTCGCGCGCGGCCGAGTGATGCAACCCGGATTCAGCCAACGCACACCGCGCGCGTCCGTCGTGTCCGAAGGCACATGCGTATGCCCGCTCAGCACAAACTCCGCCCCCGCCGGCGCGCGCCGAGGCGCGATATGCTCCAAATGAAAAATCCGCCCCCGCCGCCCCAGACGCCGCATCACCGGCCAGGCAGGATGAAAATCGTTGTTCCCGAGCACCACCGTCATCGGCCGCCCCAATGCCTCAAACTCCACCAACGTCGCCGGATCACACACATCGCCCAGATGCCAAAGCTCATCCGCCCCCGCGACCAGCCCCGGCAAATCCGGCGAAAAATGATCGTGCGTGTCGCCGAAAACCGCGATGCGCAGCGACCTCTTACCCTTATCCGCGACAGAGGGAAACGGTTCCGGCGTTTGCATGTGGTAATTTACCATTCACCGCCGCTTGCGCGCTTCAACGCAAGAATCGGCAAACTCTGAGCAAGAGCGGGCAAGCACTTCACCGCCTCCATCTGCTAATCTGTTCTCACGATTCGGCCGGGGCACCCGGCGAACCGCGTTCTTTGGTCGGAAAGTTAAAGTCGTAGAAAGGTCGCCGCCGGGCTTGGTCGCCCGGCGGCATTCCTATTCCCCCCCCCCAAAAAAAAATACGCCTCACCGCCGAGCCGGCACCGAAAAGCGATCAAACACCTCGCCCGCCGCGCTCACCGATTCCCCGTCGATGCGATCACGATGCAACGTGATCATGATCGCGTGGTGCACCTTCGCCTTTTCGGCCACGTAAGGCAGCCCCTCCACCTGATCACGCAGCCACACGCCCCACGCCCCGTCGCCTACATAAGTCACGCCGTCCGCATGCGGCTCGCCGCCGCGCAAGGGCTTCGTGCGTTTGTAAGCGTGATCATGGTTTTCAAACGCGATCCGCACCCCCGCCTCGTCGAACAAAGGCACCCACAACTCGCGCACCCGCTGCGAAACATACCCCGAAAACTCCCGCACCGAGGGATAGCCCGGCACATGATACACCGGCAGCAAATGCGGCACCGCGTCGCGCTCCTTCAACGCCCGCGCCAACCACTGCGTCTGCGCCCCCGCGATCGGCCCGGAGTGGTCCGTGTCCATCATCAAAATCGAGGCGTAGTCCCCGATATCCAGCGCCCCATAACCGGGATGCCCCGGGAAAGCCCACAACGCATAAAAATACGGCGCAATGTCCGCCCGCGCTTCATCCGTCGCCGGCCACACCGCGCCATCCTTGCCCAGGGGCGTGTTAAAATAATAACCGCCGCGCACCTCGTGGTTGCCCGCGCCCACCACCACCGGGATCACCCGCCCGTCCTCCGTCACCAAGGTCCGCGTCATGATATCCACATAGAGTTCCATGCGCCCTACCTTCTCCTCCATCCCGTCTTCATAAGCCAAATCGCCACCCCAGATGATGAACGCCGGCGCCTGCTTCGCCACCACGCTATTCATCTGCGCGAACATCGTGCCGTCGCCATGCATCATGTCCCCGCCCACCGCCACCCGCAGCGGCTCATCCAACGTCGCCGGCAGCGTGCGAAACACCTTCGGCTTCGCCTCGTCACCGATGCGAAATTCATAACGCGTATCCGGCCGCAGCTCGGTCAGCTCCACGCGATGGATTTTGCGCGCGCTAAAAGGAAAATCCCGCGCCGCCTCCGGCTTCGCCTCGATCCACTCCGCACCCGCCTCGACGGCCCG
This sequence comes from uncultured Akkermansia sp., assembly GCA_964579225.1. Lineage (GTDB taxonomy): Bacteria > Verrucomicrobiota > Verrucomicrobiia > Opitutales > Opitutaceae > IMCC26134_A. Next base: position 13,166 of record CAZOGV010000055.1, read on the forward strand.
ATAAACAAACGCCGCCGGCATCACCGCGTCGGGCCCAACCTGATGCCAGTCGATCACCTGCGTCGTCGTCGGATCCTGTCGCCAAGTCAGAATCAAACCGACCACCTCGGCACGGAGCATTCCGCACCATCCAAAAATCAATGCAACGACCACGAATAAACGAAGCGACAAGCGGGTAACATCCATCTCTCCAGCCTCAGTTCACCCTCCCTCGACACAAGCGAAACTCGGTTGCCACCTTTTCCCTTCAAGGCCTCAAACAAGACCCATGTCCGCGCCCCTCCCGAACGTCGCCACCTCACCCGCCGACCTCGACGTGCTCTGCCTCGGCCTGCTCTGCGCCGACCTCGTTTTCACCGTGCCTCACCACCCCGCGCCCGACGAAAAACTTCGCGCCACCGCCCGCCAGCTCGCCCCCGGCGGCCCCGCCGCCGTCGCCGCCGCCCAAATCACCCGTCTCGGCGGACGCGCCGCCTTCGCCGGCCTCATCGGGGACGACCCCTTTGCCGCCATCCTCCGCGCCGCGCTCGCCGCTGAAGACATCGACACCTCCGCCCTGCTCACCCTGCCCGATCACCCGACCCCGCTCGCCACCCTCCTCGTCAAACCCGACGCCACCCGCGCCGTCATCTCCCACCGCCCCGCACCCCGGCAAAGTGTAACCAATTTGGTTACACTTCCCCCCGCCCGCGTCCTCCTCGCCGACGGCCACCGCCCCGAATGGACCCCCGCCCTACTCGCCCACGCCCGCGCCACCGCCGCGCCCCTCGTGCTCGACGCCGGCTCTTGGTCGGACTCCATCCGCGAACTCGCCCCCCACGCCGACCACCTCGTCGCCTCCGAAGCCTGCGCGCGCTCCGCCCTTTCCGACCGCGATCCCGCCACCACCCCGCCCGCCGAAATCCGCGCCGCCCTGCTTGCCCGACCAGACGCCACCGTGATCGTCACCCTAGGCGCGCGCGGCCTGGCCTGGCAAACCACCGCAGAACACGGCGCGCGCCCCGCCTTCCGTATCAACGCCGTGGATACCGCAGGCGCGGGCGACGCCTTTCACGGCGCCTACGCCCTCGGCCTCGCGCGCGGTCTCGCGTTACCCGACCTCCTGCGCTCCGCCTCCGCCGCCGGCGCACTCGCCTGCACCCGCCCCGGCGCCTGGAGCTCCCTCGCCACCTCCGCCGACGTCGACGCCTTGCTCGCCGCCGCGAGCTGATTTGCATTAGCCGTCCACCCCATCACCGTCATTTTTTGCCGTTACCCATGAGCACCTACTCCGACGAACCCGTCCTCTTGATGGCTACCGCCAAATCTTCTTGGAAACTCTGGGTCATCATCGCCTGCGCCCTCTTCATCGCCGGCGCGATCATCTACGTGCCAATAAACAAAGAGCACATGGGAAAACGCGCCCGCTACGCCGAACGCGGCTCCCGCCAAGGCGCCCTCGTCCGCATCGAAATCGACAGCCAGCCCCACACCCTAGAACTCACCTGGTTCCACAATCGCTTCGCCCCCGTCCTCGACCCCGCCCCTGCCGAAGGCATCACCCTCTCGCTCAGCTCCCGCAAAGGCGCCGAAACCCTGATCTGGAACACCGAACTCGCCTGTTTCGGCCCGGTCGCCTTCGAGGTCAATCCCTACGCCCACCACAAACTCTCCCTGCGCATCGAAAAAACCGGCGTCACCCTCTGGCAAGACACCGTCTGGGCCTACGGCATCCACTAAACGCACGGCCACAGTCACTGAGCGCCCACTGCCCCCGCTTACCAGCTCTACTAGCTTACCAGCTCTACCAGCTAATGATTTCGCGCCTCTACGAATGCCACATCATGCATGCGCGGCTGCATCCGAAGACGCATCGCTTTGGTTACCGCATCTTTTTTCTCGCACTCGACCTCGACGAACTGCCCGTCCTCGCCTCCCGCCTGCGCATGCTGCGCATTGATCGCGGCGGATTTTTCTCCTTTCGCCAAAGCGACTACCTCCCGACTCACGAGAAACCGCACAACCCCTCCGCCGCACCCTCCGCACCCGCCCCCGTCGGCCCGCCCCCGCCCGCATCACTCAAAACACGCGTGCTCGCCACCCTCGCCG
>CAZOGV010000056.1:0-15001 GCA_964579225.1 uncultured Akkermansia sp.
CGGCGGCGCGGGCTTTTTTTGTCCAAATTTCCCCATCCGCGTTTTCCCGCTTCACGCCCCGCCGCGTCCGTCCCTCACTCCCTTTCACTCACTCCCTCACTCCCTTCCCATGAGCACCACGCCCTCCCGTCCAAAAAAAGTAGCCTTCCTCACCGCCGGCGGCCTCGCCCCCTGCCTCAGCTCCGCCGTCGGCGGTCTCATCGAGCGCTACACCGAGATCGCCCCCGACATCGAACTCATCGCCTACCACAGCGGCTACAAGGGCCTCCTCCTTGGCGACTCCTACAAAATCGGTCCCGCCGAGCGCGCCGCCGCCCCCATCCTCCACAAACACGGCGGCTCCCCCATCGGCAACTCCCGCGTCAAACTCACCAACATCAAGGACTGCGTGAAACGCGGCCTCGTGCAGGAAGGCCAGGACCCGCAAAAGGTCGCCGCCGACCAGCTCATCAAGGACGGCGTCGATATCCTCCACACCATCGGCGGAGACGACACCAACACCGCCGCCGCCGACCTCGCCGCCTTCCTCGCCACCAACAACTACGGCCTCACCGTCATCGGCCTGCCCAAGACCATCGACAACGACGTCTTCCCCATCCGCCAGTCCCTCGGCGCCTACACCGCCGCCGAGCACGGCGCGCGCTTCTTCCGCAACGTCGTCGCCGAGCACAACGCCAACCCGCGCATGCTCATCATCCACGAAGTCATGGGCCGCTCCTGCGGCTGGCTCACCGCCGCCACCGCCGTCGAATACCGCAAACTCCTCGACCGCGAGGAATTCGTGCCCGGCCTCGGTCTCTCCCGCGACAACCTCGAGGTCCACGCCGTCTTCATCCCCGAGATGGCCATCGACCTCGCCGCCGAGGCCGACCGCCTCAAGGCCGTAATGGAAAAAAATGACAACGTGAACATCTTCATCTCCGAGGGCGCCGGCGTGGAGTCCATCGTCGCCGAGATGCAGGCCAAGGGGCAGGAAGTCCCGCGCGACGCCTTCGGCCACGTGAAGCTCGACGCCGTCAATCCCGGCAAATGGTTCGGCGAACAATTCGCCAAGATGCTCGGCGCGGAAAAAGTGCTCGTGCAAAAATCCGGCTACTACTCCCGCGCCGCCGCCGCCAACCCCGACGACCTGCGCCTCATCAAAAGCTGCACCGACCTCGCCGTGGAGTGCGCCCTCCGCCGCGAGAGCGGAGTCATCGGCCACGACGAAGACCGGGGCGGCGTGCTCCGCGCCATCGAGTTCCCCCGCATCAAGGGTGGCAAACCCTTCGACATCGCCACCCCCTGGTTCGACGAGCTGCTCACCGCCATCGGCCAGCCCAAGGCCGAAAAGGTTCACGCCGCGCACTGAGCGCGCCTCCATCGTGTAGGGCGGGGGCGAAGTTCACCCCGATTCGTCGGGGCACCCCGCCGCCGTTCAGCAGAAATCGCAAACGGCGGGATGCGGCACCCCGCCCTACAGTCCGTTCTATCCCGCCTCTTGACCCGTTCATTGTCCGGGAAGAGCCCTTTGCACCGGGCCGGGGAACGGACTCATCAACCGCCCCTCCGAAGCCTCGCGTGCAAGGCCGCCAGCTCCGGCGTATCCACTCCATGAATACGCGCCCGCCGCAGCGGCTCGCCCCAGATGGGCTCCAGTTCCAGCGGCTTGCCCGCCTCCCAATCGATCAGAGTCGAGGGCCGATACGGCCCCATAGGACGCGTCTTCTCCACCTGGTCCCGCACAAACTCATCGGCGATTTCCACGCCCTCCGCCCGGGCCGCCGCCTGCACCTCGCGCATCAAGGCCCACACCCGCGCCTCGCGCGCCGTATCGGCCAGGATCAAATCCGTCGTCAACCCGCCCTCCGCCACCGCGAGCCCGTTGAAGGGCACGTTCCACACCAGTTTATGCCAGCGCGCCGCCAGCAGGCTGGCCGCGACCTGCGTCTTCACTCCCGCCGCGCGAAACACCTCCGCCACCGCCTCGGTGCGCGCGGTCGGGCCACCGGCGAATTCGCCCAGCGATACGTAGCCCGGCAAGGTGCACTCCGCCACGCCCGGCGCGGTGCGATTCACGCACACGAAACACAGGGCCCCCAGCGTGCGCTCCGCGCCGACCACCGCCGCCACCGCCTCATCCACCCCCAGGCCGTTCTGCAAATTCACCACCGCCGTGTCCGGACCCAACAACGGAGGCAACAGCCGCGACAACTCTCCGTTGGCCGTGGCCTTCAGGCCGATGACCACCAGATCCACCGGCCCGATCTCTTCCGGCGCGGCGAAAACCCGCGCCGGCCACAGGGTGTAGTTTTCCTTTGGATACGAAATGGAAACGCCCTTCGCGCGCAGCGCGGGCAGATCGCCGCGCGCGAGGAAATTCATCTCGAACCCGGCCTTCGCCATCCGCCCGCCGTAGTAGAGCCCGAGCGCGCCCGAGCCCACGATCGCCACCCTGGAGGGCGGGGCTCCGTCCCCGCCGACCTCCATCTCCAGCCCCCTGGAGGACGGGGCTCCGTCCCCGCCGACCTCCATCTCCAGCCCCCTGGAGGACGGGGCTCCGTCCCCGCCGACCTCCATCTCCGGCCCCCTGGAGGGCGGGGCTCCGTCCCCGCCGACCGCGTCACGCCTCTCCGTCACGGATTCTCCTCCGGTCGATGCGGCTTCGAAGTCGGAGCCGGCGGGGGCAACGGTGGCTGAGTGGGGGTCGGTGCCGGCGAGGTGGCGGACGGTTTTTTCGCGGGCTCGACGGCCGTCGCAGGCACCGCCGGCTTCGCCTCTTTGCGCGGCAACGTGAGGATCACCTCATTCGGATTTTTCTCCGGAGGCTTCTCCCACTTCGATCGCCGACGCCGCGCGATGGCCCGGCACGGGGCGACAATGGCTCCCTGATAAATCACCAGCGCCAACACCATGCCCACGACGGCATAAATCAGCCCCTCCAGCGTGATCGGGACGGCGGGCTTGAACGCCGTCCAGGTGCCGCTCGCGATATCAAGATCGAGATTGGCCATGAAAACAAAAGGCCGCTCCCACAAGGACGCCTCGCGCAACGCGGTCTCGGCGGCGGCAAGCGTATGCATGCGCGTCTCGGCGTCCGCGATCACCTGGCCGAGCTTCGCCACCGGCTCGACCGGCTGCGCGCGGGTGGTCTCTATAAGCTGCCTAAGCGTGATACGACTTTGCTGCGCGCCCGCCTCATATTGCGCAATCCGCATACGCGACTCGTCCAGATGACCGCCGAGGCGTTGCAGATACTGCTGGAAAAACTCGGGCGCTTGCGAAAGGCCGACCGCGCCCAGCACACAGAGCACACGATCCACCAGGCTCTCCCCCACCCGACCGAGCGGGCGAAGCGGGGCGGTCCACATAGAGGTTTTTGACGGCATGCAGCGCACAATGGGGACCTCCGCCCGCGGCGCAATCCAAGGAGCGGCGACACTCCTGTCGCCGACATTTCGCCCCGCACGGCGACAAGAGTGTCGCCGCTCCTTGAGCTTCGCCCTTGTTTTCCCCCTCCCTCGGCATGTCGTAATACCTGCTTCCTCCACCATGTCTTTCCTCTCCCATCTTCGCGTCGCGCTCGTCGGTTTTTTCATGGGCGTCGCGGACCTCATCCCCGGCGTGTCCGGCGGCACAATCGCCTTCATCTGCGGCATCTACGACCGCTTCATCGACGGTCTCAAAACCTTCGACGTCGCGCTCGTCCGCGCCGTGTTCGCCGGCCGCTGGCGCGAGGTTTGGACGCGGGTGCCGGTGTTTTTCTTCCTCGCGCTGGGCATCGGCCTGATCACCGCGATTTTCACGCTCTCCGGCGTGCTCTCCGGCCTCTTTCGCACTCACCCTGTGGAGCTTTGGTCTCTCTTCTTCGGCCTCATCCTCGGTTCCATCGTGTTGCTGGCGCGCGAAACCTGGCCGTGGAAGCCGACGCACCTCGCGGCCTTCCTCGTCGCCACCGCCGCGACCTTTTTTCTCGTCGGCCTGCCTCTGCTGCAAATTCCGCCGACCAAGCCCTTCCTCTTTCTCGCCGGAGCCATCGCCATCTGCGCCATGATCCTGCCCGGCATCTCCGGCTCCTACCTGCTCGTCATCATGGGCCAATACGGCGTCGTGCTGGAGGCGGTCGATAATCGCGACTTCGCCTCCCTCGCGATCTTCGGCTCCGGCATCGTGGTCGGCATCCTATCCTTCGTGCGCATCGTGAGCTGGTTCCTGCACCACCACCGCCAGATCACGCTCGTGGCGCTCACCGGCGTAATGGCCGGAGCACTACGCACCGTCTGGCCGTGGAAGGAGACCATCACCACCCGCATCAACAGCAAGGGCCTCGAAGTGCCACTGCAGCAGATCAACATCGCCCCGCCCGACGGCGCGAACCTGCTGTTCCCCATCGCCCTCGCCCTGGTCGGCGCCGTCGTGGTCCTCGGCCTCAGCCGTCTGGCCCCGCCCGCCGACCGTAAAGACGCCGCCTCCTAACGCCGCATCAGCTCCGTCACCAGCGCCGTCCAGCCGGTCTGGTGGCTCGCGCCGAGGCCCTTGCCGTTGTCGCCGTGGAAAAACTCGTGGAAGAGCACGAGGTCTTTGTCCGCCTCGCCCGTCGCCCACGCAGGACGCCCGCCATGCGCCGCGCGCTCGCCCGACTCGTCCGCCGCGAACAAGGACGCCAGCCGCCTCGACAACTCCGCCGCCGCCTCGCCAAGCGTCATCCACACGCCGCTGCCGGTCGGCACCTCGACCTTGAAATCGTCGCCGTAGAACACGTGATACCGCTCCAGCGACTCGACGATGAGGTAGTTAAGCGGAAACCAGATCGGCCCGCGCCAGTTTGAATTTCCGCCAAAGAGCCAGGTGTCCGAATCGCCCGGCACGTAGCGCACCTCGTGCCGTTCGCCGCCCGCCTCCAACACAAAGGGCGCGTCCGCATGACGGCGCGAAAGCGAGCGCACACCGTAGGGCGATAAAAACTCCGACTCGTCGAAAACGTAGCGCAACAGCCGCGCCAAACGCTCGCGCGAGGGAATCGCCAGCAGGTGCCGCCCCGCGCAGGTGTCCGAATCGGCGAGGTAGCTGATTTGTCCCGCAAGATCGCGGCGGTTCTTCAAAAACCAGCGCGTGCGTTTCGCAAAGCCAGGCAGCGAGTCGAGCCGCGCGTCGTCGATGAACTCCACCGCGAAGAGCGGTATCAGGCCGACCATGGAGCGCACCCGCATCGGAAGCGCCCTACCCTCGCCGTCGAGCAACTGGTCGTAATAAAACCCGTCCTCCTCGTGCCAGAGCCCGGTGCCGCCGACCGTGTTCATGGCGTCGGCGATCATGATGAAGTGCTCGAAAAATTTTGAAGCGATGTCCTCGTAGGCCGGCTCGGTTTCGGCGAGTTCAAGCGCCATCGCGAGCATGGTGCCGCAATAAAACGCCATCCACGCGGTGCCGTCGGCCTGCTCCAGGTGTCCGCCCGTGGGCAGGGGCTTCGAGCGATCAAACACGCCGATGTTGTCGAGCCCGAGGAAGCCGCCCGCGAAGAGGTGGCGGCCATTCGGATCCTTGCGATTTACCCACCAAGTGAAGTTGACCAGCAGTTTTTGAAAAACGCGGGCGAGGAAGTCGCGATCACGCCCGCCCCGTGGACCGGTGAGCTTGTAAACGCGCCAGCAGGCCCAGGCGTGCACGGGCGGGTTTACGTCGGAGAAATTGAACTCGTAGGCCGGCATCTGCCCGTTGGGGTGCATATACCACTCGCGCAGAAGCAAGTTGAGCTGGCCCTTGGCAAAGGCGGGATCGACGCGCGCCATCGGCAGCATGTGGAAGGCGAGGTCCCACGCCGCGAACCACGGGTATTCCCACTTGTCGGGCATGGACAAAATATCGCGGGCGAAGAGGTGCTGCCAGTCGCCGTTTCTCACCCGCTCGCGGCCGCGCGGAGGCGCGGGCTGCTCTGGGTCGCCGCGTATCCAATCTTCCACGACGTAGTGGTAAAACTGCTTCGACCACAGCAGGCCGGCGTAGGCCTGGCGCGCCACCGCCGCCGCGTCGGGCGAGGCGGCGTCGCGCAGGCCGGGCAAGGTGGAGTGAAACGCGGCCGACTCGGCGGCGCGGGCGGCAAAAACCGCGTCAGCCGGCTCGTCCGCGCTCGAAGCGTCGGCGGAGCGCAGACGCAGGGAAAGCACGCGCGACTCGCCAGGCCCGAGGTCGAGCACGTGGTGCGCGGCGACCTTAGTGCCGCGCCGGGCGGAGTTGACCGCGTCGCGCCGGCCCTCGACCACGGCGGCGTGGATGGCGTCCTTGGGCCACGCGGAGGCGTCGGTCGCGCCGGGGCCGAAGAGTTTGGTGGCATGAGTCTCGTTGTCGCAGAAGAGCAGCTCGGGCGCTACGCCGGTCACCGGATCGGGCGCGACGTCCCAGACGAGGCGGCCGAGCGACTCGTGCTCGGCAGCGACGCGGCCGGGGTGATCGGCGGCTGCGTAGAGGCGGGGCTTGCGCTCGCAGCCATCGTGACGGCAACCCCAGATCCAGGTGTTGCGAAACCAGAGCGTGGGCAGCACGTGCAGGCGCGCACGCTCGGGGCCGCGATTTGTCACCGTTATTTGAATACAGGTATCCTCGGGTCCGGCCTTGGCGTAGGCGGCCTCGACGTCGAAGTAGCGTCCGTCGGCGAACACGCCCGTGTCCTCCAACTCGAACTCGGGCTCGTCGCGCGAGCGGCGGCGGCTCTCCTCGCGTAGGCGCTCATAGGGGAAGGCGGCCTGCGGGTATTTGTAGAGGGCGCGGGCGAAGCTGTGGGTGGGCGTGCTTTCGAGGTAAAAATACGCCTCCTTCACGTCCTCACCGTGGTTGCCCTCGCCATTGGTGAGGCCGAAGAGACGCTCCTTCAGGTGGGCGTCGCGCTCGTTCCAAAGCGCGACGGAAAAGCACATGCGGCATTGGCGATCGGTCCAGCCGAGGAGGCCGTCCTCGCCCCAACGGTAGGCGCGGGAGATACTTTGCTCGTAGGGCAAATAGCCCCACGCCTCGCCGTCGGGCGAGTAGTCCTCACGCACCGTGCCCCATTGGCGCTCGGAGAGGAAGGGCCCCCAGCGGCGCCAGTCACTATCGGGTTTGCGTGAATCGGCGGCATCGAGGCGCTCGCGTTCTATTTCAGATTTGGCGACAGATGCGCGGCGGGCGGACGAACGACTCATTCCTCAAGCTCCACGTTCCAGTAGGCCAGGTCGAGAAAGTCCTTCCAGCGCTCGCGCTGCTGGTTGTTGAGCACGAGCGAAATCACGGGCCGCCACTTCGGGCGCACCGGCTTGCAGACGAGGCGCATGTGGGCCTCGTGCGGAAGGCGGTTAGCCTTGCGTGAATTGCAGCGGATGCAGGAACAGACGATGTTTTCCCAGGTGGTCTTGCCGCCGCGATCACGCGGGATGACGTGGTCGAGATTCAGCTCCTCGCGGGGGAAGATTTTGCCGCAATACTGGCAGGTGTTTTTGTCGCGCGAGAATACGTTGTGGCGCGTGAGCTTCAGCTCCTTGGTGGGGAGCTTGTCGAAGAACGTGAGCAGGATGACGCGCGGCAGGCGAATGGTGGTGCGTGGCGTGCGCACGATGTCGAGACGTTCGACGGGCGGGTTCACGCGGGAGAAATCCATCCAATCCATGAACGAGAAGACGCGAAAGTCGTCGTCGTGATGGTGAATGACGGCCGCGTGACCGCGCGACAGCAGGGCAAAGGCGCGTTTCGCGCAGATAACGTTCACCGCCTGCCACAGGCGATTAAGCACCAACACCGGCTGATCTAGGACGGCCTCCATGTTGGGCCCTATCGGGTAGGGCTCCACCGGATACGTGTCAAGGCGCGCGCGCCGCGAAAGCGGCGCGAAGGTGTTAAGAGCGCGTGACGAGGAGGAGGTAGGGCGGGACCGCCGGGCCCGCCGCGCCGTTAAACGGCAGGCCCGGCGGTCCTGCCCTACCCTAGGAAATCGACCCGCCGCTTACCAAGTCGCGGGCGTGGTGCCGCCGGAGCCGGCGAGGTTTTGGTCGATCTGCTCGAACAGCTTCCGGGAGTATTCCTTGTCGCCCACCATGCTCACACGAATGCCGACCTGGGTCTGGCGACTGTTTACCTCCTTGATCGAAACACGCACGCGCTCGTCGCGCGGGGTGCGGGCGGCGAGGCTGGCCTCGAAAGTTGTCAATTCGTTTTGAATCTCGAAAAGACCGAGCTGGCGGAAGGCCTCGTTGGTCGCGCGCGCGGTGTCCGGGGCGGTGGCGTTGACGAGGGCGCGAAACTCGCCCGCCACATAGGCGGCCTGGGTTTTGCCCGTGGCATCCATGGGGACGGATGAGCAGCCGGCGACGGCCAGGAGGGCGATGGAGGCGATAAGGGCGCGAGGGAAAAGGGTGGAGTGCATGGTAATGGGTATGACCTGAGTTTTAACACTAGGAGCCACAGGTCAACGTGCGGAGTCGCCTGCTTTTAGGCTTTTTGCCGGGCGAACTCTCCGCCCATTCTGCACCCTTATGAATTCACCTCAGGTCGGCCTCATCATGGGCAGCACGTCCGATTGGGAAACCATGCAGCACGCCGCCGCCACGCTGGAAAAGCTGGGCGTGCCCTACGAGAAGGACGTGGTGAGCGCCCACCGCACGCCCGACAAGCTGGCCCACTACGCCAAGACCGCCGAGGCGCGCGGCCTGCGTTGCATCATCGCCGGCGCGGGCGGCGCGGCCCATCTGCCCGGCATGTGCGCGGCCTTCACTCCCCTGCCCGTGCTCGGCGTGCCGGTCGAGAGCCACAGCCTGAAGGGCCAGGATTCGCTGCTGTCCATCGTGCAGATGCCGGGCGGCATCCCGGTGGCGACCTTCGCCATCGGCAAACCCGGCGCGATCAACGCCGCCCTCTTCGCCGCCGCCATGCTCGCCGGGACCGACGAGAAGATCCGCGCCGCGCTGCACGCCTTCCGCGAACAGCAGACCGCCACCGTGCTCGCCGCCAAACTGCCCTGATTTCCCAATCCCTTTTCACCGCGGATTACGCGGATGAACGCGGATAAAACCCAACGCCATCCGCGACCATCCGCGCAATCCGCGGCTAAGAATTTCTCCCCATGATTCCTCCCGGAAAAACCCTCGGTGTCCTCGGTGGCGGCCAACTCGGCCGCATGTTCGCCCATTCCGCCGAACGCCTGGGCTACCGCGTTCACATCTACGAACCGTCCGCAGACTCCCCCGCCGCCGAGGTCAGCGCGCATGCCGTGCACGCGCCCTACACCGATCTGGAGCAACTGGAGGCCTTCGTGCGCGGCTGCGACGCGGTGACCTACGAGTTCGAAAACATCCCCACCGAACCGCTGTGGAAGCTGGAGAACGCGGGTAATTTCCACCCGAAGTGGCAGATTCTCGAAGTCGCGCAAAATCGCCTTCGCGAAAAAACCTGGTTGCGCAAAAATGACTTCCCGCACGTGCGCTTCGCCGAGTGCGAGATAGGCGGCGATCTCGCCGCCGCCATCCGCTCTATCGGCCTGCCCTGCGTGGTGAAGACCGCCGACTTCGGCTACGACGGCAAGGGCCAGCTCAAGGTCACCGACGAGGCTTCGCTCGCGAAGGCCGTCGCCGCCTTCGCGGGCCATCGCGCCGTGGTCGAGCAATGGATCGATTTTAAATGCGAGCTCTCGGTCATCGTCGCCCGCTCGACCGCCGGCGAGACGCGGAGCTTTCCCGTCGCGGAAAACATCCACACCAAACACATCCTGGATTTCTCCATCCTGCCCGCGCGCATCGCACCGGAGATTCAGGACCAGGCGCGCGCCCTCGCCGAGGCCATCGCCGACCGCCTCGGCCTCGCAGGCCTGCTCGCCGTTGAGTTGTTCCTCACCGACCGCGGCGAGATCCTCGTCAACGAAATGGCCCCGCGCCCGCACAACAGCGGCCACTGGTCGATGGACGCCTGCGTGACTTCGCAGTTCGAGCAACACGTGCGCGCCGTGGCCGGTCTGCCGCTGGGCGCCGTGGGGATGACCGCACCGGGCGCCGTGATGGTGAACATCCTTGGCGATGCCTGGAAGTGGTCGGGAGACCGTTGCGTCGGCGAGCCCAACTGGGCCGCCATTCTCGGCACGCCGCGCGCGCATCTGCACCTTTACGGGAAGAAAGAGCCGCGTCCCGGCCGCAAGATGGGCCACTTCACCGTCACGGCCGAAAGCGCGGACGCCGCGCTGGAGTTGGCGCGCAAGCTGAAGGCGGCGTTGCAGGGGTAGCCCCAAGGAGCGGCGACACTCTTGTCGCCGATAGAACCACTCGAGGGCGACAAGAGTGTCGCCCCTCCTTGGGCCTCAGAACTGCAAACGATCGTTTTCCTGCCCGCATTTCGGGCAGGTGGACTTCGGGTGCTCGCCTTGCACGGCGTAGAGATGCGAGCAACGCACGCAGCGGAAGGAAACGTGCCGTCGCTCGGCCTCGAAGCGGGCGTGGTCGCGGCGATCATAGTAAACCCAGAAGCCGAGAAAGAGAGCGGCGACGAGGAAACAGTAGATGACCGTGGCGGTGACGAGATCCATGAGGGGGGCGAACAAAAAACGAAACGGCTCCGCCGTTCCGCTACGACTCCAAAGCGCCGATGCACAAAAAAACGCCGTCCCCTCGCGGGAACGGCGTTTGAAGAAGTCATTTTCGCGACCTTAGGCGGCGGGAGCGGCGTCGGCGGCGGGCGTCTCAGCGGCGGGAGCCGGAGCGGCGGCCTTGGCGGCGGGCTTGCGGCGCTTGGTGTAACCAGCGTCGTCGGCCTTGATGAACTCGATCTGAGCCATCTCGGCGGCGTCGTTGCGGCCCATGGTGCCGAGCTTGTAGATGCGGGTGTAGCCGCCCGGACGGTTGGCGAACTCCTTGACCTTCTCGTTGAAGAGGAGGGCGATGGCGGACTCGTTGCGAACGTCCTTGAGGGCCATGCGACGAAGATGGAGGGCGTCCTTCTTCTCGGTGGCGACGGAGGCCTTCTTGGCCTTGGTGATGACCTTCTCGATGAAGGGACGCAGGGCCTTGGCCTTGGTCAGGGTGGTCTGGATCTTGCCGTGCTCGATAAGCGAAGCGGCCATGTTGCTGAGCATCGCGGCGCGATGTTCTTTGGTAACGCCGAGGCCGGCGCGGTGCATATTGTGACGCATGGTGTGTGTGTATTCAGGTTTTGGTTACGTTCTCCGATCGGCTAGCGGGACGCAGCGTGTGGGCGGACCGTCGGCGCGAAGAACAAAAGTGAGAAATAAAATCCCAAATCCCAAAGGTCCAAATCCCAAAGAGTCAGCGCGGCTGGGGCCGCTCCGAAATTTGTGATTTGTAAGCTTGGGATTTGGGATTTCGCGCGAAGCGCGCCTTATGCTTCCTTCTTGGCGTCGAGGAGACGCTCGTCGAACTTCATGCCGAGGGACAGGCCGAGCTGCTCGAGCTTGTCCTTGATCTCGTTGAGGGACTTCTTGCCGAAGTTGCGGTATTTCAGCATCTCCTGCTCCGACTTCATGGCGAGCTCGCCGACGGTGGTGATGTTGGCGTTGTTGAGGCAGTTGGCGGCGCGGACCGAAAGCTCGATCTCGTTGACCGACATGTTGAGGAGCTTGCGGAGCTTGTTCTGCTCCTCGCTGACCTCGGACTGCTGGCTGTCGAACTCGAAGGTCTCGTCGGTGACGCGATCAAAGACATCGAGGTGATGCTTGAGGATCGAGCCGGACTGCTTGAGGGCGGCGTCCGGATCGATGCGACCGTCGGTCCAGATTTCGAGGATGAGCTTGTCGTAGTCGGTGATCTGGCCGACGCGAGTGGCCTCGACCGCATACTTCACCAGGCGAACGGGAGAGAAGAGGGAGTCGATCGGGATGACGCCGATGGACTGCTCTTCCTTCTTGTTCTGCTCGCCGGGGCAGTAGCCGCGACCGGTCTTGATCTCGATCTCGGCCTGGAAGGGACGAGCTTTGTCGAGGGTGCAGATGACCTGGTCGGGGTTGACGATGGTGACGTTGGCGTCGGCCTGGATGTCGGCGGCGGTGACGGCGCCTTCCTTGTTGACCTTGATCTGAAGGGTGAAGGACTCGCGCTTCTGGGAAACGAGGAGGACTTTTTTCAGGTTGAGGACGATGTCGGAGACATCTTCGACGACGCCGTCGATGGACTGGAACTCGTGCTGCACGCCGTCGATTTTGATCGACGAGATGGCGCTGCCCTCGATGGACGAGAGCAGGACGCGACGCAGGGAGTTACCGACGGTGTGTCCGTAGCCGGCCTCGAAAGGCTCGGCGGTGAACTTGGCGTAGGTGGGCGTGGCCGAAGCCTCGTCCTTGGTGAGCTTATTGGGCAGTTCGAACTTTCCGAGACGTTTGGGCATGGTGCGTAAAGTTTAAGATGAAAGCTAAAGTTTAAGTTGGGGAGCCGAAAATCGGGACTTCAACTTAAACTTGGAACTTAGACAACCGGCAGAGCTGGTTTAGAAGCGCGAGTAAAACTCGACGATGAGCTGTTCGTTGATCTCGGGGACCATTTCCTCACGGGTGGGGAGACGGTTCACGACGGCCTTGAGGGCCTCGGGGTTGACGGCGAGCCAGCCGGGGACGGCGCGACCGCGATTCTCTTCGAGATTCTTGGTCACGAGCTGGCGGGAGGGGGCGGCGTTACGGACCTCGATCTCGTCGCCGACCTGCACGGAGTAGGACGCGATGTCCACCTTGTGGTTGTTGACGCGGATGTGGCCGTGGCCGACGAGCTGGCGGGCGGCGGCGCGGCTGCGGGCGAAGCCGAGCAGATACACGACGCTGTCGAGACGGGTCTCGAGGAGCTGGAGGAAGCGTTCGCCGGTGACGCCGCGCTCGCGCTTGGCGGTCTCGAAGGTGCGGCGGAACTGGCGCTCAAGGAGGCCGTAGATGTAGCGGAGCTTCTGCTTCTCGTTGAGGCCGACGGCGTATTCCGAGAGCTTGCGGCGGAGCTTGGGTCCGTGCTGGCCGGGAGGATACGGGCGGCGCTCAAACGCCTTGGTGGCGCCGAAGAGCGGAGTGTTGAAGCGACGGCTGAGTCGGGTGGTGGGGCCGGTGTAGCGGGCCATGATGGATGCCTATAAGTTGAGGGTTGTAGTCCGTGAGTGGATACGCGTCGCGGATTAGCAGCGGCGGCGCTTCTTGGGGCGGCAGCCGTTGTGGGGAACGGGCGTGACGTCGATGATGGAGGAGATCTCCAGGCCGATGGCCTGGAGGGCGCGAATGGCGCTGTCGCGGCCAAGGCCGGGACCGGAGACGTGGATGACGACGTCCTTGAGGCCGTGCGACATGGCGTTGCGGGCGGCGTCCTGGGCCACGACCTGGGCGGCGTAGGCGGTGGACTTGCGGGAACCGCGGAAGTTGCACTTGCCGGCGGAGGACCACGCGATAACGGCACCCTTCTGGTCGGTGATGGAAACGATGGTGTTGTTGAACGTGGCGGCGATCTTGGCGATGCCGCTGACGACGTTCTTGGAACCCTTCGCCTTGCGGATCTTGATCGCGCCCAGCTCCTCTTTCAGGAGCTCTTCGGCGGTGGGCTGGCGGGCTACGCCGCCAACAAGTTCAACGGGCTTCTCGGCGGGCGCGGGTGCGCCGGCGGGTGCGGCCTCGCCAGCGGGAGCGGCGGGGGCGGTCTTCTTGGGAGCCTTTTTGGTGGGCTCAACGGGCTTGGTCTTTTCGGCCATGGTGGGTCTGGTTTAAAAGGTTGGGAATTACTTGGACGGAGCCTTGGTGACACCGACGGTGCGACGCGGGCCCTTGCGGGTGCGGGCATTGGTCTGGGTGCGCTGGCCGCGGACGGGCAGGCTCTTGCGGTGGCGGATACCGCGGTAGCAGCTGATGGCCTGGATGCGCTTCAGGTTACCGGTGATCTCGCGGCGGAGGTCGCCTTCGACCACCCACTTGTTCTCCGTGATGACGTGGAGAATACGGTTGAGTTGCTCCTCCGTGAGCGCTTCGGAGCGCAAGTCGGGATCGATACCGACTTCGGCGACAATCTTGTCCGCGCGGACAGGACCGATGCCGTAGATATAACGGAGGGAATACGCGACTTTCTTCTTCGCGGGGATGTCAACGCCGAGGAGACGAGGCATAATATGTAATGGGTTTTAGGTTAACGAAACGAGTGAAACAGACGGGAAAGGGATGAACGAACTTCGCGGGCGAAGTCGGTTACGAGGCGGGCGGCACGGTGAGGATCTCGGGGCCTTCCTCGCGGGTGAGCACGGTGTGCTCGAAGTGCGCGGAGGGGGCAGAGTCGGTCGTCACGATGGTCCAGCCGTCGGAGAGGCATTTGGTGCGGTGCGTGCCGAGGTTGACCATGGGCTCGATGGCGAGGGTCATGCCGGGGCGAATCTTGGGTCCGGTGCCTTTGCGACCGAAGTTCGGGATCTGCGGCTCCTCGTGCATCTCGGCTCCGACACCGTGTCCGACCAGATCGCGAACGACACCGAAGCCGTTTTTTTCGCAGTGGGTCTGGATGGCGTGGGAGATGTCGCCGATGCGATTGCCTACGCGGGCCTGGGCGATGCCGAGGACGAGAGCCTCCTGCGAGACGGTCAGAAGTTTCTGAACGCCGGGGGCGATCTGGCCGACGGGAACGGTAAAGGCGTTGTCGCCGATGTAGCCCTTATACTCGACCACGATGTCGAGGGAGATGATGTCGCCATCGCGCAGGATGCGCTTCAGGGAACCGATGCCGTGAACCACCTCTTCGTTGACCGAAAGGCAGGTATAGGCGGGGAAACGACGGTCGCCAATCTGGTAGCCGAAGCAGGCGCTTCGTGCTCCACGGGAGGCGATGAGGTCCTTTGCTATTTGGTCCAAGTCGTATGTGCTAACGCCGGGCTGCACGTGCTTTTTCAGCTCGTGAAGAACATAGGCGGCGACCGCACAGGCTTCGCGCATCCGCGCGATGCCGTTGGCATCTTTGATCGGGATCATAGGCGGGAAGCGGACGCCAGAGTCGGCTCGGTTTCGAGGAGCAGACCGTGGGTGCGGTAGTAGTCGAGGAGTTTACCCGCCGGGGAGGCG
>CAZOGV010000057.1:0-14982 GCA_964579225.1 uncultured Akkermansia sp.
ACAGTAATACTTTTTCCCGAAGGAATACTTACCAATAAAAGTAATTTCATTTCTCCATCATGGTCAAATTGAAATGGGATTTGCTTTTTGGTTGCGTTGTGTAAAACTACCATACGGTTTGTATCGATTGCTCCAAGAATGGAAAATGGAACCTCAACTACGCCATTTTCTATTGAAAAATCGCTCTTGTTTTCAAGCTTAATACTGTTCATCTTGGCCTGCGATAATCCGATATTAAGTATAAATATGACGATTGAGTAAGTAAAAATATGCTTCATGTTTATTGGTTTATAATTATTTTAATATTTGCTTTTTGAGCATTAGAAAAACTAACTGAAATTGGTAATACTTCAAAACCAGGTACAAGATTAAATCTTCGTGTCGGGAAGTCTTTAGTTAAAGTAAACTTACGCTTACTCTCCACTTTTAAGCTTCCTTCTCTTTTAGCAATAGAAATTCTTTTTCCTTTTCGAATGTTTACTTGCTCATCATTCTTACAAATTACGGGTATGGATAGATGAATGGCCTCTTTTATTATTTTATTAGGGCTAACAGTTACTTCAAAATATTCCGCATGAAATGTATAAACAAGGTTAAAAGAAGGTAATTCTGGGTGAGCTTCTCTTAGATCATTGCACAATTTACAAGTGATGGCTATTTGATTGGTTGTTGCAAAATTTTGCTCAATTACTGTGGCGTTCATATCATATAAGTTGGTATACCAAACCCCTTTGTCAAAAAACTCTATTCTTGGAGTCAAGGCGTAATCCTCTTCTGATATTGTTTGTTGGTTAAAAGTTTCTACTAGAACATATTTAGCCATACTGCCAGATAAGATTGGACCAAGCCTTTTGTGATATAACATTCCAATAGATCCACCACTTACATGCTGTACATCACTTCGATATATTGAATCATAGGTTGAAATAGAGGCTATCCAATCGTTTTTATTCACGAGCCAAACATCAATTTCTGCCATTTTCTTCACCCCAAAAGACACATCACAAGGCAAGACTCCGATGGAAGATATATTTTTAAGTTTATCTTTTAAGTGCAATGCAGTAGTGAGACTTTTAGCATGGCAGAAAGTGTGGTGTACACATGGTAATACTCCTTTACTGATATAGTGTGGACCTCCATGAAGCAGACCATCTTTAGTGCACTTTTCTAATAACCCGAAATAATGATAAGCGGCCTTCGAAAATTTATTGTCAGCAGTTGCGTAGATCATTAAAGCAGGTAGTGATCCGTCAGTTGTTCTACTTCCCCAATAACTCCACTTGTATTGCCTAGTGCCCCAGCTATTATCCCAACCTCCATCGGGTAGCATAAATTCTAGATGCGACTCCAAAGAATGCTCCATATCAGTTAAGAGTGCTTGATCGCCTGCTGCATATGCATAAAGAGCAGCATTTACCAAGGTCTCCTCAATATTATACCCGAGGTCTACAGCTCGTAGTCCTTTAGCACTAAGACCAGTTGATGGCTTCCCTTCACCAAAAATGAATTTATTGGGAGCGGTGAGCCAATTCTTTGCTTCAGAAGCGAGTTCTTTACTACGATTGGTGTATTTCTCTTCATGTAAAGCGTGCCCACATACATACAAACCATAGATAGCAGAATACCCATAATTGATGTTGGTAAAGGTCATATCAAAATTTTTGAAGATGTACTCCGCTACTGTTTGTAACCTTGCTGTCCATCTATTCAGTATTTCTTTTGGTAAAATATCACTGTAATTAATGAGGGTTTCTGCAAGTGCGATTGCTCCAAATACGCTAATGCCTGTCCAAGTACCTATTTTAGGAACAACTCGCCAAGCACCACTTTCTTCCGATACATTTTTGCCCCATTCAAACACATTAATGGCTGCATTGAGGTATTTTACATCTTGGGTTCTTTTGTATACCTCCATAAAAGGAAGTACTGCCTCATGACAACGACCATGGATCGATTGATCAGCTTTACAATAAATGGCACCATGTCTCGCAGGATCGGTAGGATCATTGATTTGCTGATTGATCAAACCATCGCACCACGATTTTAGTAAGGCAAAAACTCTATTTTCAAAATCAGGAATCATTACATCAAAAGGAAACACCTTATCCAACCCAAAGGAGGATAGTGCAGTGATCGCTGTGATGTTTTGTATGAAATTCCTTCTTTCCACTTATGATACTTTATTGCTTGGTTATTTCTTTTACTAGATTGAAAAATGCTTTTTTTCTTTCAGAATTCACCCCCCAATCCACAGGTATAGTTTGAAATCCTTGCTTCAAATCGGTATCTACACCTCTTTTTCTGTAATCAAAATAGCCCCATGAGATATAGTTTTTTACTGCTTCTTTAAAATGAAATTCTTCTTTATCAAAATCAAAGTTATCGTCTTCATTAATGACCATTGGCATTACTCTTCCATTCATTACAGTTTTTACCTTTGCTATATGATTTTTAAAATCCTCCATTGTGCGTAAAGCATTACCATGGAATAATACAAAATCTGAAACTTCAATTACATTTACTGTAGGAACAATTTTGGCTGGAAAACTTGTACTAACGTAAAAACGATATCCATTTTTTTCATTTTGCTTTACCAAATTAATCAACTCATGGACCCTATGATGAAGTAATATTTCATGATCATATTCTTTTATTGTGGCTAGTGTTTCATTATTGATTTCGATGATTACATTCCTATATTTCTTTTTGTGTAACCAATTTACCATATTGGTTACAGCGTTTTTTATTGCTGTCTCGTCTTTCAATCTTTGATCCTGGCCAAAGTAAAAGAAACCAAGGATTACTACCATCTCTAACTCATCAGCTTTCTTGAGGATATTATTAAGTCTCTTCATGTAAGCCTTATGTAGGCTTCCGTCTGGATAAAATCCTGGATTATAAAAATCAAAGTTACCATACCCCGAAGGACTACCTCCCTGCATGTTCAGAGTAAATGAATTAAGGCCATAACTTTTCCACACAGACATGGCTTTTACAAATTCTTTATTATTTCTCTTTGCGCTCCATTTATTAGTATCATCATAAGCAAATGTATCTCTCGTTTTTGGGTTTAAATCATCAAATACTCCTTGTACCATCCTAGAGTTCAACAATAATCCTTCAATGGTATGACCATCCCATTTTTTACCCTCATAGGTAGGTTTACCATTGATATGCCATTGATTGCCGACAATACTTACAGTCGTTTTTTGAGCGCTGAGATTACCAGTAAGTAAAATTTGCCCAAAAAAGTATATGATTGAAAAGTAAGAAATCTTAATATTATTAGCCATTTTGTATTTTTTTTAAATAATGAATTAATTCTTTTGTAATCATATTAGTTGAATTAAATAAGACCATATAATCCACACTAAATCTCTGCGATCGACCTGCTATAGTCAAAGTGTATGTTTCTCCTTTTTTAAAATTGTAAATCAATTCATAAAATTCATGCCTACCCAACTCTCCGCGGATACCCCAATGCCATTCCCTTTCTGGTGTCTTGGTGGAGCCTTCTTGAAAATACTTGATATATTCCTTTAATTGATCATCGCTGAGCTTGCAAGCAGATGTAAAGTTGCCTTCCATTTTGACATAGGCATCATTGCACATATCGCCTCTTACTCCTTCCAATCGTTTGCTAGTCATCATAAGTAGGCGGTAATTGCCATCTTCTGGAGCTACGAAAGTATAACTTAAAGGAGAATCAGCAGGACCCGTATCTGGATTATTACCTTGAAACTCTAAGTACGAATCACCAGAAGCACCGACAACATAATTGGGATCACCTTTTTTAATTAGTTGCCAATTGCCAAGTGGTGATTTTGTAGATTCTGCCTCTAAAATAAAATAGTCATTTTTGGTAATTTTCGGATATTTTCTTGTCGATGAGCCTGTCATTTCCGCAACGAGATTGAAGAATTCCATTTTTCTTTTCGAATTTACTCCCCAATCCGCAGGCATACTTTGGAAGCCTTCTTCAAATCCTTCACCTTTACGTCGAAAATCAAAATAACCCCATGACACATAATTTTTGATAGCCGTTGTGAAGTTATTTTCCTTTTTCTCAAAGTCGTAATGGTCATCTTCATTGATTACAATAGGGATATTTCTACCAGCAAGCACCATTTTTGTACTATCAATCAACAATTGTAATTGTTTTGGTTCTTTAGCACCGTTGCCATGAATTAAGATATAATCACTGACCTCTGCAACATTTGGTGTTGGTACTCCTTTACCTATAAAACTCGTCGTGACAGGGTAAGCATAATCATCTTTTCTTATATTTTTTGCCAGTTTGATGAGTTCGTCAATTCTTGCTGGCCTAAGTATTTCGTGGTCATATGGCAATCGTGTAGATGATTCATTGGCTATTTCTATGATTACATTTCGATATTTGTGTTTATGTAGCCAATTGATGACATTTGTTACTGCATTTTTTACAGCAGCTTCGTCTTTGAGTACTTGATCTTGACCAAAATAAAATAATCCTAGTATGACGACCATTTCCAATTGATCTGCTTTTTCTATGATTTTCTTGGTACGTTGCATATAGGCATCAATGAGTGATCCATCTGGATTAAAGCCAGGATTATAAGCTTTTTTATTGCCATATCCATAAGGCGATCCACCTTGAAGATTTAATGTAAATGAGTTCAAACCAAAGGCCTTCCACTCTTCCATGCCTTTCATAAATTCATCATTGTTGCGCTGGGCATCCCACATTTTTGTATCTGGGTATGCAAACTCCTTGACATTGTCAGGATTTAAATCATCAAATACGCCTTGAACCATTCGTGAATTCATCAACAAGCCTTCGATGAGTTGATTATTCCACGTTCTCCCGGCATAGGTAGGTTTACCATTGATGTACCACTGATTACCCGAAATAGATACCTTCGTTTGTGCAGGGTTTTGAAACTTAAACCAATCGATCGCGACTATATTTTTTTTATTTTTACCTTTAAATACAAAGTATAAATTTTTATCTCCAACTGTATTTTTTAATTGGATATTTATTTGTTGATAATTAGGGTTAGAGCCTTTAAATACATAACTACCTAATAAAGGACCACTAACGCTGGTTTCTCTAATTTCAATGACGCCATTATTCATTGGTTTTGCAAAAAGTGTAAGGGTGCTATTCGCTTCCATACCTCTTATATTTGGATAGTGTAGGTAGCCTTTATTGTATGTTTCGCTTATTTCAAAACCTGTACTATGATCAGTCTTAATCGTGTTTTGACTTGCCATATACCACTCGGCCTCTATCCTATCCCAATA
This sequence comes from uncultured Akkermansia sp., assembly GCA_964579225.1. Lineage (GTDB taxonomy): Bacteria > Verrucomicrobiota > Verrucomicrobiia > Opitutales > Opitutaceae > IMCC26134_A. Next base: position 5,284 of record CAZOGV010000057.1, read on the forward strand.
AGCGTGATATTGTCCTACTCCATTACTAAAATGTTTGGCTAGCAGTACGGTATCACTTACCATTTCTCCATTCTTCTTATAATGGAGGTAAGTGATGTAAGACTCTCTGTAGCGTGCTACCTCTTTAGTTAAGTGAAATTTACACCATGTATGAAACCATTGGTTCTTCCATTGAAAATAATTGCCATGTGCTTGAGGTGTCAATCCGAAATTACCTCCGCCACCAGAATTACCAGTCTTGACATAGGGTCCATAAATATTCTTTGCCACAGCATAATGTGAGCCTGCAGATAAGTAATAAAGACCATTATATTTATGCAAGTTAGGTTTGTCATTACCACTCAAGAATCCATTATCGCCCGTGAATACTACTTTTTTTGGTGTCGTTTTCAGAGAAACCATATCTTCATTTAATTCAGAAATAAAGTAGCCTAAATTTGGGTCAACATCTCTGTGATGACCAAAGATGATGTAAGGCGTTTTATTCTTATCATCATCTATCAATATACCCGGATCATATTCTTTACTCGTTGTAAGTGGTTCATCAATCATTGGCTTACCCAGAGCATCTTTAAAAGGTCCGACTGGTGTATTTCCTACCATGACTCCAGTATTCTTATTGCCATTTGAAAAATAGAAGTAATATTTTCCATTTCTTACGCCCATGTCCGTTGCCCAACAATTATTGGACTTACCCATATAAGTCTCTTCTGGTTTTATCTCCAACTCATGCTTCCAATTGATGAGGTCTGATGAAGACCAAATATGCCAGTCGGGCATTACAAAAGTGGTTTTCGTTTGTATCGAGTCTACATCTCTGGTAGTATAAAGATAAGCTCTGTCATTATAAATAAAAATGTGGGGGTCAGCCATTCCGACATAAGGAACTATTGGATTTCCGTGCTTTTGCCCCATTAGCGTAACACTATAAAGTATTGATATATAGACTAGGAGCTTATGTGTTATTTTCATATTTTGCTTACTTATTTATTCTACGGTCAATATAAAAATCACTTCCTCTATTTTCTTTTAAAAAAGAAGAAAGCTCTTTTACTTTTTGTTGGAATTCTTCAATATTTCCAAGATTTTTTAATTCTAAAGGATCTGATTTATGGTCAAAAAGCATATGCTCTCTCTTCTTAAAATCATTGTCATACCACTCGGTATAGGCGAAACCGTCTTTTATAAGTAAAACAGATTGTGCCCACTTTGTTATTGCGTAATTTTTCTTTCTTTTATTCTTTGTAAAATTTTGTAATGATTCACCTTCAAGGGTAATTGGCTTCTTAATCTTAGCAATGTCTATAATCGTGGGAAAAATATCAACGAACTCTACAGGAGTAGATATTACCTTTGCTTTTTGCTTAGGTAGCTTCAAGATAAGGGGGGTATTTACCGCAGTATTAAAGGTACAATGTTTGTTCCATAGGGTGTGATCTCCCAGATTCCATCCATGATCTCCTATTAATACAACAATGGTATTTTGATCGAGATTGAGTTCCTTTAATTTATTTAATAAAAGTCCAATTTGTGCATCCACATAGCTTACGGAAGCATAATATCCGTGGATCAACTTTTTTGCATATTCCGCGGGCAAGATTTCATCGGGTGGTACTTCGGAATACTTACGTAACTCTCCACTGTTATGAAATGCAGCTTTGGGAATACCTTCTGGTTTGTAATAAGATTTGGGCAATGTAATTGAGGATGCGTCATACATATCCCAATACTTTTTAGGAGCATTAAAAGGTAAATGTGGTTTCATAAACCCCACACACAAAAAGAAAGGTTGTTTTGATTTTTTCAAATCTTCTAGTTTTTGGTTTGCGTGTTTTAATAGCTTACCATCTTGGTAGTTTTCGTCCGAGGTTTCAAAACACTCAAATGCTGGACCTCTTCTTGTTGAAAAATCTATCCCTTCATAATTTTTTGGATCCAAATAATCATAGCTATTATTTTTCTTAGGTTTCCATACTTCTGACCAAGAATCTTTATCGTCATCACTGTGGTGGTATACCTTTCCATAAGAAATTGTATTATAACCATTCTTTTTGAGTACCATAGGTAGTGTTTCTACATTTGGATATTCATTTTTGAGGTATGTATCATGTGTTATAAAACGAAAGTGCCCTGGTCTAGTGCCTGACAAAATACTTGCTCTCGAAGCTCCACACGTAGGCACACTGCAATACGCTTTAGTAAAAATAGTAGCCTCAGCAGATAATTTATCTATGTTAGGTGTTTTGATTGTTTTACTCCCAAAAGAACCTATCTCTGGCCTTAAATCGTCTACCATTATGAACAGTACATTGGGCTTGGCTGGATTAATATATCGGAATGAGCCTTGAAACAAAAGACTAAAAAACAATAGTGTTAAAATGAAGAACGCTTTCCTTTTTATAATTAATATTTCCATCTTTTTTTCTTTTTGTTTAGTAAATTTAATTGTTGAATATCAATATGAGTGTACTTTTTCATTATAGAAATAAATTCATAACCTCCAATCTTCAAATAATCACCCTCTCCAATGTATACGTTCACTAATTTGTTAGTATAACTATTATATGTTAACACGGCATATTTTCCAGTGAAATCTATTTTTCTTGAAGGTATTCGGATTGTGCCTTCCCCTTCATTTACAAGAATAATATATCTATTTAGGCCTTCTTTCAAAAAAGACTCAACTTCAAATCCAACAACTTTGTTTTGATAGGAGATTGTGTTTACTTTTTTGATACCAACTTTTTCTTCAGTGCTATAAGATGGCTCATATATCGCAGCAAATGGCTGATCCCACGCTTCTCCAAATTGCCTAACAAGCAGTGTCGGTGTTGGCTTATTATTGTAATAATGTTGTTCTTGTACTGCAGGGGGTGATAGACAAGTACTTACTTCTTTATTTTGGTGACTTGGCATCCAAAGTTTCATCTGAATGGTAGCTTTACCTAGGCGATTGGCTGTAAATTTCGCATTTAAATTCTTAACATTTTTTGCTGTTTGTACATTCTCAAAAAAGTGCCATCCTGGATTGATAAATGATCGATTTTGAATCCATTTTTGATCTGGCCTCGGCTTATATCTTTGGTCGTCTTTAACAAAATTAAGTGTTTGACCTTTTTCATCTGTCACATTAACTTCATCGCCAATATTGTGATAAATGTAATCGTGAAATTGTTTTGTTTGATTTGTCTTTGACCGATATACATCGACATAAAATCCTGAAGTAGGGCTTGTGCGGACAATGCCTAGTAAGCGCTGTTGATTTACAACGACGGTATCATCTTGCACTTCTCCAAATTTTGACAAGACGAAAGAGTGATTTGGGCTGACTGGTTTTTCAAAAAACCTCGGTTCGATCGCTAAATTTTCTACTGTTTGTGTTTTTAAATTAACCCATCCACCATTCCCTTGAGATTTGCCATTGACTACTACGGTGTTGTGAGCTGCAAATAATCGGTAATAGTTTTCATGAATATCGGTACGATATCTTGACTTGCCATTTTTCACCCCTAGCACATGACCTTGACCATAGAGCTCAATATTCATACCACTTGCATGACCATGTACAAAAGAACCACCTGCAATACTGGCCATCAAGCTATGTTTCGTGTCGGCCACTAAATTGCGTTGTACTGTAAGTCCGGCAAACTTCAGCCCGTTGGTCACTGGTAATTGTTGAATAGCATTTTCCATATCTGATTCAATGGTTTCTTTGGCCCAGAGCAAATTGGTTGGGCTCACGTAATTTAATGCTTCGCCTTCACTATGCTTTGGCCTATTGTATTTTCGTTTTGTCATTAATTGTTTTAGAATTCCCCCAGACTTAGCCGCCAATTCCATATTATCTTCCTTTTTGGCTAAGGCATAAGTCAATTCTAATAGATGAGTCGGAGGATTATATTTCCTATAACCATCACCGTAAAAAACCATTTCATTATTATTTGGAAAACTCAAATAGTAAGCCTCCATCGAGGCTTGGAACACCTCTGGATAATCTTTTGTAAATAGGATATCAGGGTATTGTCTTTTTACCAAGTTCATCAGGTATATTAAATGGGAGGTTACACCCATAGCGTAGTTAATACTCTCAGGCCAATGACCACCATTCTCCTGATAAGTTGCTTTAGCTTTTACTAAGGCATCTTGATTAGGTGTATTTGTGGTCAAAAAGTATTGGATGAGAGAGTCTCTCTCCATTTTATTATCTAATGCAAATATATTTGATACTAGACTATACCCTTCCAAAAATGGCCAATTACAATCAATGATACCTTTGGTTAATACTAAGTGAATGTACTTTTTAAACACATTTTCTGCATTAGCAAAATTAAAATCTTGTTTGCTCCCATTGATGATGTTGAGACACGACTTTGGTTTTTTTAGAAAGGGATGAAGAAAATCATAAATGATTGGCAGCTTAGACCCGATCAATCTGGCTTCGTACAAATGGTCTTCAAGGGTTACCAGACCAGAGTTATTAATAGAGGGTGCATAATCTGTCTTTGCCAAAGCTTCAATGACATTAAATAGTATAGTGCTTCCAGCCTCAGCATACTTTTCGTCTTTGGTTAGGTAATACATTATACCACAGTCTATCCCAGTATTCAATAACTCCCCGAATAAAAGCCGATAGCCATCATCTTCTTTGCTTGGAAAATTGATGGTGAAATGCTTAAATGCAGAAATATTTGGATCAGCTAAGTTTAAGAAAGGCAATCCCTTTACCTTTTGAAATCCGTCTGATTTTAAAGCTTCAACCCTTTTGTCTGCCGATGATTTGAAATCTTCAAAATATGTATTGGCCCAGTCTTGAGTTTTTATTTTATGTAGAATAGCGGGTAATTCTTCTTCACTTGCCCATATATTAGGTCTTTGTGCTTCAAGATTCATATGCACATAAAAAAATAGAACCAATGTCAAAAAGACTATACGCATGCTATTTAACTTTTACGATTTTGAATACTTTAAATTCTACAGGACCAATCAAGCCCGATGGCAATAATAGGTCATCTTTTTCAACAAAATCCGCGGTAGAAAACGTAGTTCTAGGCCCAGCAGGTAAAGGCTCATTATTCACATACCAATCTACCATGTTATCACGAACATCATTACCATTATTCAGTTTATAGCCTTTGAATTGATCGCGATTATAGCGCTCATCACCTATGAGTTTGTTGGTCCATTGGTTGGTAACCTTGATTTGTATCGAGTTTTTACCTTTTTTTAGATAGGGAGTAATATCGGTTTGAAATGGAGGAAACCAAAGTGTTGCAACTGGTTGGTTATTTACAAAAACCTCTGCGGAAATTTTTACATCTCCAAGTGATAAGATAATCTGACGATCTTTAGATAGGGTTTTCTTACTAATTTTTATTTCGTTATGGTAGGTAGCGGTTCCAGCAAAATATTTCAAATTTTCATCCTTTGACAAACTCCAATCTTCGAGATTTTGAATATTTATTGGATTTTCTCCAGGGAGGTTAAATTTCCAATTACTTTTGATTTCTGTTGATTGGGATAATACTTTTTTAGTTGTAGATTTTACGGTAGATATTACATTTTGTCTAAAAACGACAAAGATCGATTCCCCACCTTTTAAAGCTAAGCTGAATGAGGTTCGACCTCCATTTTGATTAAAGTTATCTACTTGTGTTGTGCTCCCGTCCATGGCATTAAATAGTTCAGGGATTTTTCCACTAACCCTAAAACTCAGATCATATTTTTGCTCTACAGAATCCTTGTTGTAGAAAAAATAAATATCTTTATCGATATCTTTGCGATGAATGTACTCTAAGTCTTGCCTTCCACCATCTGCAAGATCTAAGCCACCTAGATTAGCGTTAATGAATTCTGACCAACTATTTACGGGCATGATGAAAGAAGCCAATTTTTTCGTAAGAATTTGAAATCTTCTTTGGTCTTCTTCAGAATTAACATATCCGATCAATTCATTTGGTAGTACTCCAATAATTTTTACTCCTTGTTCTGCTAGAGAGACAATTTTTTCTAATGATTTTAAGGATATGGTTTTGGTATTATGCAGGTATAATATAGAGAATATTGTTCCTTCAGGAAGGATCATATTGCCATTTTGGCTCTTGATTCTATTGATTAAAACATCAGCATTGACACTAGTATAATTGATGCTGGAAGGCAAACTTGGTTTAAAATCGCTACGTCCTAAGGTACTATTTACTGCCTCATCCCCTACAAAAGCTAAGATATCAGCTGAAATATTACCTTGTCTCAATAAGTACTGACCACGTCGCATATACTCAAACCATGCTTTTCCGGCATTCTCCCACCAAGTCTGAGTCCTATCAAAATGAAAACCCCACCTATTCATCGTCATACCTGGTGCAACATGAGTATTAGGTTGATGAACAAATCGATGAAACATAAACTCGTTGATACCTGCCACCCAAGCAGCATCGCCACTTGTTTTAGCAAGGCCTGGATATCCCGCCCAATTGATCTCCGTAGTCGAAGTAAAGGACTCAGCGGATATAATTTTTTTACCATAAATGTATGCACCATCTACTGCTGCCTTAACTTGATTGATTGGCCTACCCATCCAAAACTCGCCCATGGTAAGATCACTCTTCCCAGCTGCATCTAAAAAATTAAAGGGTCCAAAGCCATAAGGCTCTACATATGATTTAAGACCACGCTCATTGCATAAAGTCTGAAAATGACCGTAATAGTTTTCTACCATCAACTGGCTGATGACGTCTCTTAAATCATTCAATATTGCTTTAGTTGACTTTTCGCTTTCGACATATTTTCCAGCAAAAATCGGCATATACTTTAATATGTCAAATTGTTTACGTTTTAGTATTTCGTCTCTTAAGGCATTTGTCCAATTTTGACCACCCATTTCATAACTATCTATCTCCGAATATTTGAATGATTGATTACCATTTTTATTTGCGGCATCTGCTATTTTGCCTATAAATTTTTCAAAATGGATTTCGAGAGGTCGTTTATCTAATTTATCAACTTCTAATCCCCTACCCTCATTGGAAGCAGGACTATTCACTGCTCCTGTCGAAGTGTAGCCAAATCTCATCACTGTCCACTTAATACCTTTTGGAAGGTCTAAAAGTATCGTTTGATCATAATTAGGTGTACCGAAGTAGAGGATTATTTTAGGATCAATGATATCCCCCTTTGATGGAGCATATCCAGTTTGGAGGCCATCCCCTTCGGTCCTTGCCATGGATATTGCTGATAGGTAATTTTGTAATAAATGTTCTGACGTGAATTGAACCCTCCTGATATTACATTCGGAGTTAAAACTTAATCTAAAATGCTTTGCTCGTATTGCTGGGAAATTATCAGATATTGCCCATTCGCCCTTGCCAAGCCGAACTTTGAGTAAATCTCTAACTTTATTATAATTTACACCATCATCAGATTTTTCCAAACTTACTTCAACATTTCTGTCAGACGTGGACAAGGTTACTGATCTTATATTTCTCTTAGTGGGATAATCAAAATTGATGAATGCTTTTTTATCGGCATTGAATTTGAGTTTATGATATTCGTTACTCTCTACATCGCTAAAAATTTTTTCAATCGGAAATGTTGGGTCCGAAGATGACAATTTAGGAAATGATGCCATATCTTCTAATTCTGAGTCCAAGCTTGGATAGGCCAGTACACTGATATCTTTGTATAAACCTGCTATTCTTGTGGGTTGTTTTAATTGAAGCGTAGACTTACCCCCATCTATGATTTGTTTTGTCCAAACTACTCTTTTCATGGAGTTTTCAGGCGTGACCCAAGGACCTCCACTTGAAGTCCAACCATCACAATTGTGTGTACCAAATTCTAGTCCTAGTCGATCACTCTCTGCGATTGCATGCTGTAAAATATCAAAGTGATCTTTGGAAGCATATTTTATAGGCCCATGTGGAATCCCTTGTGTAATATTAAATAAAAGCACCTTGCCGATCCCTACTTTTTTGATAGCTTCCAAGTCTTTTGTCATTCCAAGCTTGCTCATATTGCCGCTCATGCCGTGCATCCACGTAGCGGGTTTGTAATCATCATCAGGATTCTTAAAGTTTTTTGCAAAAGGATCAGCAGACTGACATATTCCGAATGTACAACTAAATAAAATGAATAGGTTGGTTACAATAACCCTGACTTTATCCAAAGAGAAGAATTGTACCATCATTAAATTTTAAAATGTATTTGAAACATATTCAATAATATTTTGCCCCGGCTCAAGTATTATGAAATTATTGATTGTAGATACTTTTTGACCATTCAATAATACTTGGGCATTGATGACTGTCGACTTTTTAAAATGGATCACCATATTACCGGGTACATCCACTTTGTAGACATGTCTTCTGTTATTTACTTTTTTGTATTCTGCCTTAATTATTCCTCTCAAGGTTGGAGTTTCTAGCGTGCACTGCTCCAAAGACCCTAATTGCGGATTCATATTCATCACACTACACCCTGGTACCGCTGGCGTAATACCCCACATGCCTCTAGGGATGGCATTAGCAGGTACTGCACCCCAAGCGTGATTCCAATCTAGGTTAGGCTTGTGCTTTAGATCCCATGCTTCTAGTGTAACTGTTGATCCAGCTTTGATCATATTATACCAACTTCTATCATGGGTAGCAGTCATTAATTGTAGAGCATATTCGTCTTCACCAGCAAGGTAGAGCGCCTCCATCAAGTATTGTGATCCATACACACTACAAGCCATCCCCCTTGTCTTGATAAAATCTACCACACTTTTCAATCTCTCATCAGGTACCACGCCCATTGCTACAGCAAACATATTACTGTGCACCGAGGAATGATCTGTACCGATACCATCCACATAAGCACCCGTCTTCTTGTCAAACATTAAGTCATTGATAGATTTTTTGGCTATTGCGGCAGCTTCTAAGTATTTGAGTTTATCATCCGTTTTACCTAAAACATCTGCAAATTCTGACATAATGATAAGGTTGCGATAATAGAGGCTGTTGATCAGTGTGTTGTATGGTGTGAATACAAAGCCATCTCTTTCGCCTTCCGCAGTGGCCAATTTCCACCCAGTATCTTTTTGTGCGGGAGGCCAGTCTGTAATGTCCTTCAACTTTACATTTGGGTCAGAAAAGCCCAATTTTTTCATGATTTCCTCGGTGATTTTGTTACTGGTAATGAGGCCATGATCTCCCAATAAGTCTATAAGGGTCTTATGTCGCACATTATCATAAAATGCCTTAATCAACTCAACGTTGCCTGTGTACATATAATCTGCGTGCATCATCAAAGCTACATGCTGTTGCCATTCAGTAGGCCAAGTAGGATACTTCATAAACCATTCTATCGTTTGCCTTCCTATAGCAATCTCTGGGTCGGTGGTATAATGACTTAGTTGATTGAGGTAAGCATCAGCCTCGTAAGGTATTCTTTCGCGATCACCATCTACGTAGATTCCTGCAAAAGAGGTGGCCTTAATGGAGTATTTACATAAATCCCATACCTGATTGAGTATCGTATCGTTCGAAGTAAAACTGCTTTGATTTTCCTCCCAGTAGACACTATATCTAGTTTGGTATATATTTTCTTTTCCTATCGGATTTTTTAAATTTGAAATCTGTGCATACCTGAAAGGTACTATCACCGGAAATGAGTCAGGCATAGGTACGGCTATTGGTAGCGTATTTCTCTTGTCTGGCACTAATT
>CAZOGV010000058.1:0-14891 GCA_964579225.1 uncultured Akkermansia sp.
GCGTCCGCGTCCGCCGCGCGCGGCAGCTTCGCCAGCACGTCGTCGAGCATCACCACCGTGACCTCCTGCTCGCCGGGCACGAATTCGCCCGTCAGCTTAAGCACGCGCGTCGGCAGCGCCGCCAGCTCCGCGTGCCGCAGATAACGCGTCTCGCCCGCCGGCACGCCTTCAAGGCGGCCCTTCAGGGCAAGGTCGAAGGGCGATGATTTTTCTTGGTGAAGCTCCAGCGCCGACGCGCCCGACGCGCCGAAAACAGCCAGCAAAGCGAACCCGCTAAAACGAAGGAAACCAGTCATGGTGGGAGAAGGAAAACAAGGGAGGCGATTCTACGCGGGAGCGGCCTTCGCCGTAAGCAACCCGCGTGAGGTCTTCGGCGCACGACACACCGGTGTCGTGCCTCTCCCACAAGCATCGACAATGCCCGGCAGCTCTCCGCCGTGCGGTAGAAGCGCGAACAAGTCTGGTGTTTTTGAACGCGAAAAAACGCCTTTCCTACGCCGTTACACTTACGCGATCTGTGGATCGTAAACAGCCTCTTTCCCCGAATTATCAGAGGTTAAAAACATGTTTAATACGTTTTTTTGAAACCTGCTTCCGCCACATGGCGCAGGCGTCGCCTTTTTCCGGATGGCATTTCTGGCCTTGGTTATGCTCAGCGCTGTGCATGGTAAAATCGAACCACGCTTCGCTCGCGCCCGAGCCCATAGCCGAGCTCCCTTTTGCCGGCTACCACCAAGGTTTCCGCAGTCCGGGAGCTTTTCACGTCTTCCGCTACGAGGAGAGCCTGGACCCGCGCAAGGTCCGCTCCCAGCCCCACCGCCACGACTTCTACCAGATGCTTTTGCTCGACGAGGGCTGCGGCACTCTGCGTTGCGACTTGGAGACCTTCGCCTTCGAGGCTCCCTGCTTCGCCTTCTTCGCCCCCGGCCGCCTTCACGCCTGGCACCACGAAATCGAGCCCCGCGGCATCATCTTTGGTTTCCCGCAGTCCTTCTTCCACGCCGACACCGATTATCCCGGCCTCATCGGCCGCCTCGATTTTCTCCATGAGGCCGCCTGTCCGCTGCTCGATCTGCTCGGGCGCGACTCCGAGGATATGTCGCGCAACTTCACCCACCTTCTCGAGGAGGCAGCCAATGAACTCCCCGGCCGCGACGATATTGTGCGTGCCCTCATCACCATCATCCTCAGCAAGGCCCGCCAGTATTTCTATGTCCGCGCCCAGCGTTTGTGCCGCGTCGAGACGCCCATCGCCACCCTCGCCCAGCGCTTCCGCATCGCCCTCGATAAAAATTTCCCGCGCCTCCAGAAGGTCTCCGATTACGCGCGCATCCTCCAGGTTTCGCGCTCCCATCTGAACGAGGAACTTCGCCTCCACACCGGCCGCTCCGCCAGCGATCACATCCACGACCGCCTCCTTCTCGAAGCCCGCCGCCTTCTCGTTTATTCTCCGCTCACCGTCGCGCAGATCGCCTACGAGCTTCAATTCCAGGACCCCTCCTATTTCGGCCGTTTCTTCCGCCTGCGCACCAACCTCTCGCCCGGCGCGTTCCGCGAGCAGGAACAAGCCCGCCTCGCCCTCGCCTGAGCCGGCCCGGAGCGCACCGCAAACCATGTCCCGCCTGGCTCACGTTCTGGCGCTCACCGCCGCCTTGTTCGCGCTCACCGGCTGCGCGCCGAAGTCCGACCAATCCGCCGCCGATTCGGCCGGCAAGCCCTCCCTTACTCGCATCGTCGTCCAGCTCGACTGGGTGCCCGAGCCCGAGCACGGGGGCTTTTTCCAGGCCCAGGCGCGTGGCTGGTTCAAAGACGCCGGGCTCGACGTCGTTTTTCTTCCCGGCGGCGCCCACACTTTCGGCCCGCACAAGGTCGCCACCGCCCAGGCCCACATCGGCCAGGCCGACAGCACCACCACGCTCCTCGCCATCGCCCAGGATTTGCCCCTCGTGCATGTTGGCGCGGTTTTTCAAAACGACCCGTCGGTCCTCATGCTCCACGCCGACAACCCCATCGACCGTTTCGAGGACCTCGCGGGCAAGACCGTGATGGCCCGCCCCGAATGGGTGTTTCTTCCGTATTTGAAAAAGAACTACGGCGTGAGCGTGAACGTCATCCCGCAGAATTTCGCCGTCGCCAATTTCATCGCCGACAAAAACTTCATCCAGCAGGGTTTTTACATCGCGGAACCCTATTTTGTCATGAAGGGCGGCGCGTCCGAGCCCAAGTATCTCTACGTCTGGGACGCGGGCTTCGACGCCTATACCGCCCTCTACGCCAACCGCGCCTGGGCGCGTGACCACAGCCCGCAGCTCCGCGCTTTCCTCGCCGCCTACGCCGCCGGTTGGCGCGACTACATCGAAGGCGACCCCGCCCCCGGCCAGGCCGCGCTCAAGGCCGCCAACCCCAACAACACCGACGAATTCCTCGCCTGGTCCCGCCAAAAAATCATCGACGAACGTCTGGTCGGTGGACGCGCCTTCCCCGCCGACGACCTTTCCCGCGCCGTCCGCATCGAGCCCTCCCGTTTCGCCGGCCAGATCAAAATGCTCGAAGACCTCGGCCTCGTGCCCGCTGGCAAGATCACGCCCGATACCGTCATGACGACGGATTTCCTGCCCTGACCGTTCGCGCCCGGCGAGCGCCCGCCTTTCGTCCCCACTATGCTTCTCCGCCGCGCCCGCGTTCCCCTCGTCTGCCTTCCAGCCGGTTTCACCGCCTCCGATCCGCTCAACGAGCCCTGGGCCGAGGTGGACATCACCCTCGACGCCGCGCGAATCCTCTCCGTCGTCCCTTCCTCATCCACCGCCTCCGCCGACGCGACCGACCTCGCTGGCGCCCTCGTTTTTCCCGGTCTGCTCGATTGCCACACCCACCTCGACAAGACCCACACCTGGCATCGTTCGCCCAATCCCAACGGCGAGTTTTGGGACGCCTGCCGCATCCTCCACGCCGACAGCGCGCTCTGGACCGAGGAGGACGTCTATCGCCGGGCCGCTTTCGCCCTGGAGACCGCCTACGCCCGCGGCACCGTCGCCCTGCGCACCCATCTCGACGCCGGCGGGGCAGTCGGCCCCGCCGCTTTCGCCGCTATTAACCGCCTACGCGCCGAGTGGGCCGGCCGCGTCGAACTCCAGACCGTCAGCCTCTGCAACCTCCAGGCCTTCGCCGAAGGCGAGGGCGCGCGCATCGTCGAACTCACCGCTAAAAGCGGAGCCACCGCGCTCGGCGGTTTTCCCCAGCCAAATCCCGATCTGCCCCGCCAGCTCGACTCGCTGATGGCCGCCGCCCGGGAGCTTGGCATCGGCCTCGATCTGCATGTGGACGAGAGCGGTCTCGTCCACGCCGAGTGCCTGCGCGCCACGGCCGAGGCCGTGCTTCGCAACCAGTTCCCGCACCCCGTCGCCTGCGGGCACAATTGCTCGCTTGCCGTGCAGGATCCGGTCCGCGCCGCCTCCACCCTCGATCTGGTGAAGCAGGCCGGCATCCGCCTGATATCCCTCCCGCTCTGCAATCTCTACCTCCAGGGCCGTGATCGCACCGGAGGGACTCCGCGCACTCCGCGCTGGCGCGGCCTTACTCTGCTGCACGAGGCGATGGAACTCGGCATACCCGTGGCTTGCGCGAGCGACAACGTGCGCGACGCCTTCTACGCCTGGGGCGACTACGATTTGCTGGAGGTGTTTCAACAGTCCGTGCGTATCGGCCACCTGGATACGCGTCTCGCCGCCGCCGCCTCGGTGGTCACCACCGGTCCCGCCGACGTGATGGGCCTGCCCGATTACGGCCGCGTGGTCCCCGGCGCGCTCGGCGCGCTGGTGGTCACGGCCGCGACGACCCTCAACGAGCTGCTCGCCCGCCCCGCCGCCCCACGCCGCCTCGTGCGCGAAGACCGCCTCTTCACGCCGACGATTCCGCCCTACGACCGCGTCCAGCGCTGACATGCAAACCATCACCCGACGACTGCTTCCCGCGCTTGCGGTTCTGCTCCTGTTCACGCTTGCCGGTTGCGCGACGGGACGAACCAAGGCCAGCCCGGATGCGATCGCCAAACTAACCCCGGTCGAAGGCGTTTTCCTCGCCTCTTACGCTCGTAACAGCCCGTCCGAAAAATTCTCCACCGAATCCATTTACCTCCGGCAAATAGGGCGGCGGAAGTGGTATCAGTTCGGTATCCATTCCTTGCCTTTCACTCCGCTTAATTTCGATTTTTCCTCCGACGAGGGACACGGAAGCTTGGTGGTGATGAAACTCCCGGCCGGCACCTACGAGATCTATGATTTCTCCATGACGCAGGATACCATTGGCGGAAGCATCATGATTTCAGCCGAATCCCGTTTCTCCATTCCCTTCACCGTCCATCCGGGGGCGGTTTCCTACTTTGGCGAACTCAAGATCGAGCGCATTCGTTCCGCCCGTTTCCTCGGCATACCCGGCGCCGACCGCGCACGCTTCGAGATCACCGACCAAAGCGAGCGCGACCTCGCCATCTTCCGGCAACTTTACCCTTCGGTGACCCTCGAAATCAAAAACGTAAAGCCCTCCTCCGAGCACACCACGCCTCTTATTCGCATCGAGTAGCGCCTGCCTTCACCGTCTGTTGATCGGGCGGTTTTAAAAATAATCATCCGGTTTTTTCCGCGAAACAAGCGACCGGGGGACGCGAAGTTCCATAAGTGCGTGATCAGATTTTCGCGTTTATTCGCTGTTACGTCCCTGCGCCTATCATCGCTTCATCCGGGAAACGTCACACCCGCGCCTGCTTGCACCGCCAATCCCGCCACCGGCCAGCCCCCACCCTCTGGCACAAATCGCCGCAACGTGGCCCGCTCCGTCCGCTGGCTTGGGCCGTGCTCAGTGCATCGTCACCATGCTCGCCACTCGCATCGTCAAAATCGCGTTCCTCGCCGCCTCGGCGTTTTTTCTCTTCATCGTCGTGCTGAACAACGCGGTCCTCGACTACCCGTCGAACTACGCGTTCGTGAAACACGTGCTCAGCATGGATTCCCTTTTTTCGGGCGAGGCCCAGCGCTGGCGCGCCATCCCCGATCCCACGCCGGAGGACGGCAGCTTCTGGTTTCATCATTTCTTCTACTGGACGATCATCGCCTGGGAGGCCGCCGCCGGTCTGCTGTGCGCGGCGGGAGCCTGGCGTCTGGTGAAAAAACTTCGCGCTTCCGCAGCCGAGTTTAACGCCGCCAAGTCCCTGGGCGTCTATGGCCTCGGGCTTACGCTTTTGCAGTGGTTCACCGCTTTCATCACCGTCGGCGCGGAATGGTTTCTCATGTGGCAAAGCTCCACTTGGAACGGCCAGGAAGCCGCCGGGCGCATGTTCATGTGTTTCGGCATCATGCTGATCGTCCTGCTCTTCAAGGACGACGAAATCACCGCCTAGGCGCCGGATCGTCGCGCGGGCCGCGCTCGCCACGCGCGACTTCGTCCGCTGGACTTCGCGGTCTTATATGTTGTCCCGCATCGCCCGAGCCATCGTCCCCGATGATCCCGCGCTCGCGCCTTTCCGGCCCGGACTCAGCTTTGCGTTTTTCAACGCCCTCACCTGGCAGATAGCCACCGGCACGCCGCTGGTTTTGCTCGCCGAACAGCTCGGCGCTTCTCCCGCCCAGGTGGGTCTCGCCTACAGTTTTGTTTTTCTTCTCACCCCGGTCCAGATTCTCTCCACCGCGCTCCTGCCTCGCTTCGGTTACAAGCGTCTGACGCTCGGCGGGTGGGGCCTGCGCAGCTACATGCTCGTGGTGCCGATCGCGCTCACCGTGCTCGCCCCGCTGCTCGGTGAACGCGCGTGGATGGCGCCCGCGCTCGTCGCCAGTTGTTTTGGTTTTTGTCTCCTGCGCTCCATCGGCATGGCCGCGAGCCTGCCGTGGTTTTTCGCCATCCTGCCCGCCGGTTTGCGCGGGCGCTATTTCGGAAGCGACCAACTCGTGAGCGGGCTTTCCTGCATGGCCTGCCTGGTCACGTGCGCCCTGCTCTTCGCGGTGCTTCCGCCTTACCCGGCCCTGCTCGTTCAATACTTGCTCGCCGCGCTGGGCTCGTGGTTCAGCTACCGTGCGCTTCGTCGTTTGCCCGACGGTCCCCCTCCGCCTTCCCTTGGTCTGCGCGCCATTGGCGCCGGGCTGCGTCGGCTGGCGTTCACTCCCGGCCCTTATCGCGTCTATTTGTGGCTCACCGTGCTTTGTTGGATCGCGACCACGCCTTTCGCCCCTTTCGCCGCCTACCACCTCAAGTCCGTCGCGAATCTGCCTCTCGGTTTGATCATGATCTTCGAGCTGTTGCGCTACTCCGGTTCCGCCGGCGCCGCCTGGGCGCTGCGGCGTCGCATCGACCGCGCCGGCGCCCGCCCGTTTCTGTTTTTGTCCCTCTCCCTCTACGTCGTGCTTTCCCTCTATTGGCTGGTCTTCCTGCGCAACGGGGCCGGCGGCCTCTGGGGCCTGATCTTCGCCTACCTGACCATGGGCATCGCCGGCACCTGCTGGATGATCGGCAATCTCTCCTATCTGCCAAAGCTCATGAGCGCGGACGACCGCACTCTCGGCCTCACTTTGCACGGCGCTTTTGCCTCCCTTGCGGGCGGTCTCTCGGTGACCGCTTGGGGCTGGGCGCTTCGCGCCGAGGGCGGCGGAAGCGGCATGAACTTGGTCGCTTTCCAGGCCTTGTTCGTCACCGCCGTGATCGTCTGCGTGTATCTCGCCGTGCGCCTGGTCCGGCTGCCCGAACCGGATGCGCCCGACATCGATCCGCTGCTGCCCGGCTCCCTCCTGCTTCGCCCCCACCGCGCCCTGGCCTACCTGATCAATTTGGTGGACCCGCGCGCCTGAGCGCGGGTTTGAGGGCGAGATCGCCCGAATCAGCCTTCCTTACGATAGCTGTCATGCCACTTGTGCAGCGCCCACCAGCTGAAGGAAAGCACCACGCCCACGAACAAGAAACCCAGCAAACAACTCACGATCGCGGTCGCGAAGAGCGCGCCCATCTGGAACTGCGAGCTGTAAACAATGGTGAGATAGCCGAGCCCACCCTGGCCTCCGGCCGCGTTGCCCGCGTAGAGGTCGCCCACGATCGCGCCGATGGGCGCGAGCGTCGCCGCGATGCGCAGACCGGTGAAAAAGTAGGGCAGGGCGGCCGGCACGCGCAGCAGGCGCATCTCCTGCGCCTTGCTCGCGTTGCACATGCGAAAAAAGTCCACGAGGTTCGCGTCCGTCGAGACCAGTCCCTGGGTGGTGTTCACCACCATGGGGAAAAAGCAGATCAGGAAGGTGATGACCATCACGCTCTTCATCCCCGCCCCCACCCAGAGGATCAGAATGGGCGCGAGAATGATGATCGGCGTCATCTGCAAGATCATCAGGTGCGGATAAAAACTCGCGCGGATCCGCGGCGAGAGGGACAGGAGAAGCGCGAGCACGAAGCTCATCAGCACCGCGGCCGAAAAACCGAAGAGCGCGCCCCGTCCGGTGTTCAGCGCCGCCGCCCACAAATCCGGTCCCTTGTCCAAGAAGGACTGGGCTATCTGGTGCGGGGCGGGCAAAAGGAAGTGCTGCTCCTCCGGCATCACAAAGCGAAACAGATACCACAGCGCAATCAGTCCGCCCCCCGAGATGGCGGGCAGAAAGGAATCGATCGTGAGCTTTTTTTTCATCGGTGGCGGTTGGGGCTGGAGGGTGGTCGGACGGTCAGGTCGCGGCGGCGTTCTTCAGGCGTTCGACCGAGCGCAGCAGGCTCGAGACTTCGCCGACCAGGCGCTGGTATTCGGCCGAGGTTCGCGTGTCCTCGGTTCTTGGATACGGCAGGTTCACCTTCACCTCCGTGTGGATGCGTCCCGGGTTGGCCGAAAGCACCACGACGCGATTCGAGAGAAAAACCGCCTCCGCCACCGAGTGCGTGACGAAAAACGCGGTCCAGGCCTGCTGCGCCCGGATCGCCAGGAGCTCTTCGTTCAAGTGGTCGCGTGTCATCTCGTCGAGCGCCCCGAAGGGCTCGTCCATCAGCAACACCTTGGGCGACATCGAGAGGGCGCGCGCGATCGAGACGCGCATCTTTTGTCCGCCGGAAAGTTCGCGCGGATAAAACGAGGCCCGCTCCTCGAGCCCGACCATGGCCAGCGCTTTTTTCGCCGCCTTGGCGCGTTCTTGCGCGGGGCGTTCGCGGATCAACAAGGGCATCTCCACATTCGCCTGCACCGTCAGCCAGGGCAGCAGGGTCGGTTCCTGGAAAACGTAGAAAAGCTCCTCGCGCGCGTGAATCGGCGACATGCCGTCGATTACGATCTCGCCCGCGCTCAGTTCCAGCAGGCCCGACATGAGTTTGAGCACGGTGGATTTTCCGCAGCCGCTGGGACCGATAAGCGATACGAA
Organism: uncultured Akkermansia sp.; assembly: GCA_964579225.1. Taxonomy (GTDB): domain Bacteria; phylum Verrucomicrobiota; class Verrucomicrobiia; order Opitutales; family Opitutaceae; genus IMCC26134_A. The sequence goes on from CAZOGV010000058.1 coordinate 8,367, forward strand.
GTCGCCGTGTTCCGCCGTGAAATCGATGCCGTCGATCACGGGCGGGTTGTCCCCGAAACGTTTCACGAGACCGCGGAAATTCACGATGGACGGTCGGGTGGGGGACGCGGCGGAGGTTGCGGGGTTGGCGGTCATGCGGAGAAGGAAGGCGGTGTTAGAAAAGGCAGCTCGGCGCGCGACGGGCGCGCCGCGTCGTGGTGCACCACTTGCAGCGCGCGACGAAACTCCGCCGCACGGGTCACGGCAGCGGGGTCGGTCTCGGTGTTCGGATGGCGGATAAGCAGGGGGAATGCCGAACTCGCCACGTCTAGCCGCAGGCGTTCTCCCGCCTCGATGCGCACCGCGATCGGATCGAGCGCGATGCGTGCTTCTGCGCCCGCCTGCGCGCGTATCCGGGTCGCGCCCAGAGTGAGAAAAATCGCTCGGCCCTCGCGCGTCACTCGGGAGAGGCGCGCCACGAAGCTCGTCTCGGGCGCGCTTGAGGTCACGTGCAGCACGCACGTCGGGTCGCCCGCCAGGATCACGGGCTCTGCCAGCGGAGGCGAGTCATACACCAACAGGTTGAGGCCTTGTTGCTGCGCCGCCAGATCGTGCGCGCCAAAGGCGGCGTGGCCGCCGAGGTTTCCCCCCGGCGCGGTCACCGGCACCTCGGGGTCGTAGTTAAACATGTCGTCCGGCCCGGAGGCCGCCGCAGGGCCGAACCGCCCGTCGCCAAAGCGCGAGTTCGCACGTCCTGCGCTGGAGAGGAACCAAGTGTGCTTCGCCGCCTCGGGCGGCGGCCACGCGGTGGCGTGGTTCCAGGTGTTGGCGCCGAGCACGAAATAGCGGCAGCCCGAAAGCCCGGCGGGCGCAGTTTGCGGCGGCGTGTCGTGGTCGAGCCAGTGGTGAAACCATTCCGCCATCATCTCATCCACCGCCGGCACCGCCGCCGGCCCCAGATCCGCGGCTCCGCTCAGGTTGCCCCAGGGCAAATGCACCCAGGGCGACGCGAGCAGGAACTGGTTGGGATGCGCCGCCGCCATCGCTCGGTAGCCGTCAACCGAGCCACGCAGATAAAGATCATACCATCCGCTCAAATGGAACATCGGCAAACCGAGTTCCGCCACCCGCGCGAGCAAATCGAATTCCTGCCAATAGCCCTCGGGCGTCGGGTTGCGCACCCAGTCGGCCCCGTAGCCCGGCAGGTCCGAGTTGGTGAACGGCCGCACGTCTCGCACCGGGAGCTGCGGGGTCAGGGCACCGGTGTTTTGCCAGTTGGCGTCGAGAGCGGCTTCGCTCGCGCAGGCGCGTCGTCGGCTGTCTTCGCGCAGCATCTGGCTGGCCCAGCTAAGGGTGGTCGAGAGTTGCAAAAGCCCTCCGCGATAAAACCACCCCGAATACAGATCGAAGGCCGTCATGTGCGGCGCGAGGGCGCGCAGCTCCGGCGGCCCGCCCAGCGCGGCGAGCAACTGGGTCGAGCCTTGGTAGGAAAATCCATACATGCCCACCCGGCCGTTGGCCCCGGGCAATCGGGCGGCCCAGCGCACGGTTTCGTGCCCGTCCTCCGCCTCCCGGCGGAAACAATAAAAATCCCCGTCGCTGTCACCGCGTCCGCGCACGTCCTGGATCACGACCATGAAGCCGCGCCGCGCGAACCAGGTCGGATGCGCGTAAACCACCGTCGATGCGATGTCCCGTCCGTAGGGTTGGCGCATCAGCAAGACGGGCCAGGGTCCCGGATCTGCAACCGTGTGCGCCGGTCGATAAATATCCGCCACCAGCCGGCAGCCGTCTCGCATCACCGCCACCGCGCCGCACTCGATCTCTACGCCCGCGCAGGCGTCAGGCGGGAGCACTGGGCCGTTCAAGCTTGGGTTGGCGTTCATGTTTCGTGCCCGCCGGTTCAGGACGAGGCCGCCGTCGCGAAGGGGTTCACCGGGTAGGTTTTCATCTTCCCCGGATTCAGCAGGCCGTGCGGATCGACGTCGGCCTTCAGCGCGCGCTTCGACTCGATGTTCGGGTGACGCCCGCCTTCCTCGAGAACGTAAACGTGGGGATTGGCGATACCCACCCCGATTTCCGCGCAATACGCGATGATCTCGGCCAGCCGCTCCTCGCTTTTGAAGGCGACGATCGGAATGCCGCCGATGCCGATGTTTTCCCCCGTGCGCAGGCGGCCGTCGTCGATCTCCACCGAGGTTTTCGGATTGGCCGCGTTCCACATCACGTGGAAATAAAGTTCACCCGGAAACCGCGCCCGGAGCAACGCGAGCTGCTCGCGGAAATTGGCCGCGAACCCGGCCTGCAAGTAGGTGTAGGTTGGATACGTTTTCATCACCCACAGCGTGGTGTGGTTCCACGTGTAGTCGGAGATGTAGGGCGGTTTCAGCGGCTCGGGGTAGGGGAGGCGGTAGGCCGTGGTCAGGCCCGCCGCTTCGGCCGAGGCGACGACCGTGTCGGCGAAGGTTTTTTCCACCATGAGAAACGCGGCGTGCTCGCCGGCCCGAAGGTGTTTGGCTAGCGGTTTGAAGGTCGCGGCGATGTGTTCCTCGAACAGCGAGATCAGCCGCTTCGGCCACGCCGAATTGCGCGCGGCCAAGTCCGTCCAGGTGAGCACGCGATCCCAGTCCGGACCGCAAAAAATCAGCTGCTCGTAATCACGCTTCGGCGCGAGTCGCATCTCCACCTCGATCATTATACCGGTGGTGCCGTAGGTGTGCAGGGCGCGCACGGAATCGCGTTCCTCCAGGCGGATGACGCGGGGCGTTTCCTCGCAGGTAATCAGCGTGACCGACTTCACGTTGTCGGCGCTTGCGATCCCACCCCAGGTTATCGAGCCGATGCCGCCGGAGCCGCCGCAAACGAAACCCGCGATGCTGCTCTTCACCCAGGTCGAGGGCAGGCAGCGCATTTCCCAACCGGCGGCGCGCGCGGCGGGCTCGATCGCACCCAGCCTCGCCCCCGGTTCCGCGCGCACCACGCCGTCGCTCGTTATTTCAAATTTATCCAGCCGCGAGGTGTCCACCACCACGCCTCCATAGAGCGGAATGCATTGGCCGTAGTTGCCTGTGCCGCCGCCGCGCGGCACCACCGGCACGCGGGCCCGGGCGCAGGCCACCAGCACCGCGCGTAACTCGTCTTGCGAGCTTGGCCGCACCGCGAGGTCCGCGCGCTTGGACTCCAGTTGCCGCTTCAGTACCGGTGAATACCAATAAAAATCTTTCGAAAGAGTCTCCAGTGTCTCGCCTCCGGAGATGACGTTGGCCGCGCCAACGAGTTCGGCGAGTTCGTGAACAAGTGCTTCGGGAAAAGTAGCCATGGATGTTGTCCATTCTGCTCAGCAAATCGACTGCCACCACCGAGCTGAATTTCCCCCCGCCCACCTTGTGGCCAAAAGCACCACCGCCACGCCGATTTTCCCCAAACGGTATCGACGGGCCTGTAGCGTAAAAAATCCTCCCTGCCGCCAAAAGCACCATCCGTGCGCCCCTGACTGGCTCCAGTTCTGCTAAACCCGCCTAAGCCATGCCAATTACCGACACCGCACCCACACCTCTTTGCCTGGCGCACGACGCCACCTTCTGGCCTTGGCGAACCTGGGCGGCCTTTGCCGAGCTCCCCGACAAGGCCGATATCACCGTGATTTTCCCGGTCATCGGTTTCGCCGATTGGGGTTTGGACGCGCCGCTCGACATCGAGGAAACCGTCGCCCTCTCCGTGCTTCGCGCCGCCCTCGCCAAACCCGAGGCCCCCGCTTCCCGCCTGCTCGTCCTCCCGCCCTTGCGTTTCGTCACCGGCCCGCATGCCTCCTGCGCGTTCACCGTCGATGTTCCCACCGCCCACGCCACTCTCGAGGAATGGTGCCAAAGCGTCGCGGCCGCCGGGTTTCGCCGCATCGCGTTTTTCAACAGCAGCCCGTGGAACGAGGAGCTTATTGATGTCGCCGCCCGCGACATTCGCATCGGGCAGGAACTCCAAATGTTCTGTGTAAACCTCAGCGCTCTCGGCCTCGACTTCGCTCCGTGGCGTGGTGGCGAACGCACCCTGCTTCGCCAGCTCATCGCTGAACTGGATGCGCCCGGCTCCGCCACCCCTGCGCTCGACGCCGCGTCCGTCCGCCTTGCCCGGCTCTTCGGCGAAATCTCCGCCCGCCCGTCGCTTCCGCGCAATGGTGCCCTCGTTAATCTCACCCGCTGACACCCCTTTTTCCCATGCCTTTTCCCGCCTACCGCGAGCGTTATTTGCCCGCCTTCACCGCCGCCCGGCTCGCCGCCCTGCCCGACAAGGCCGACATTCCCGTCATCATTCCCACCGGCGCGATCGAGCAACACGGCCCCCACCTGCCGGTCGCCGTGGATTCCTTGCTCGGCCAAGTCTGGGTCGAGCGCATCTGCGCCGCCTTGCCCGCCGAGGTTCGCGTGCTCATCGCGCCGCCCATCACCGTCGGAAAAAGCAATGAACACGTCGGCTTCCCCGGCACCCTCTACATCTCGAAGCACACCCTTCGCCTCCAGCTCCTCGCCCTCGCCGCCCAACTCCAGGCCTGGGGCTTTCGCCGTATCTTAATTCTGAATACACACGGCGGCAACAGCGCCGTGATCACCTGCACCCTGCGCGAAATCGAACACCGCATGGGCATGAACGCCCAATTGCTTCGTAACCGCGCAAAGATCGAACTCCCCCCGCTCGAAAGCACCTACGGTTTTCATGCCAACACCGTCGAGACCGCGCTGCTCTATGCCGCCGCCCCCGGCCTCACCCGCCCCGCGCTCGCACCGCGACACTATCCGGCCAGTCTCGACGATCCCGGCGAACTGCGCCCCGAATTTGCTCCCGCCACCTACGCCTGGGCCTCGCAGGATATCTCCCCTCACGGCGTCATGGGCGACGCCACCGTGGCCACCGCCGAAGACGGCGCGCGCTGGATCGACGCCATCGTCGCCGGCTACGTGGCCGAGCTCACCCGCGCCTCCTCCGCCCCCTGAATAGTTGGTGTCATGGTTGCCCCGATTTAGCCTTCCGCCTTGCTGGCTTCCGCTCTGGCATATTTCCCGCAAACCTTGGCCCGAGTAACCTGCATTTAATGAAAATTATCCGCCACCTGACGCCCTCCGGACCCGCCTACGCCGCCCTCCAAGCCGACGGCTCGGCCCTCGCCCTAGACGGCGATCCGTTCACCCCGGGTGGCCTGCGCCCGACCACCGAACCCATCACTCCCGGCCGCCTTCTCGCCCCACTGATCCCGCCCGCCATCTTTGGCATCGGCCTCAACTACCGCCGCCACGCCCTCGAAATGGGACGCGCCTTGCCCGAGTTCCCCATGATCTTCGTCAAGACCGCCAACACCGTCCAAGACCCCGGCTTGCCCATTTATCTGCCCCGCTCCGCCAACGCCTCCCACGAGGTGGACTACGAATGCGAGCTCGCCGTCGTCATCGGCCGCACCGCCAAAAACGTCTCCCGCGAAAACGCTCTCGATTACGTCCTCGGCTACACCGCCGCCAATGACGTCTCCGCCCGCGACTGGCAGTTCAAATGGGGCGGCGGCCAGTTCTGCCAGGGCAAGTGCTTCGACACCTTCCTCCCCCTCGGCCCCGTGCTCGTCACCGCCGACGAAATCCCCGACCCGAGCCGCCTCACCATCCGCACCCGCGTCAACGGCGAACTCCGCCAAGAGTCCACCACCGCCGACCTCATCTTCGACGTCCCCACCCTCATCGCCTTCCTCAGCGCGAGCAAAACCCTCGCCCCCGGCACCGTCATCCTCACCGGCACCCCCGGCGGCGTCGGCGCCGCCCACAACCCTCCGCGCTACCTCCAACCCGGCGACACCGTCGCGATCGAGATCGACGCCATCGGCACCCTCCAAAACCCCGTCCTCGCCGAGCCCGTCTGAACCTTAACCTTAAACTTCTATCTTAACCTCGCGGCGAGTTCCGCGAGTCGCGCCCATGATCCGCATCGCCACTCCCACCGGCTACACCCTCGTCCCCCACCAGGAACACGCCCGCCTCGCCGGCCGCTTCGCCGCGCACTGGGGCAACGCCCTCTTCCCCTTGCCCGCCGCTCCCGCCGCGCTCCCCCACGTCCTCACCGCCGTCGCCCGTCACGATGACGCCTGGGCCGCGCGCGACGCCTCCCCCTTCCTCACCCGCGAAAACCGCCCCTCCGCCTTCACCCGCGAACTCGTCGGCACCTACGCCGCCTTCGAGGAAATCGACCTCGCCGACTACCTCGCCGTCCGCGGCGCCGCCACCGAAGCCGTCGCCGCCGAGCACCCCTACGCCGCCATCCTCGTCTCGATGCACACCCACAACCTGCTCACCGAGCAGGCCGACCTCGCCACCATCGCCACCGCCGACCGCCCCCTCCACACCGCCTTCGTCGAAGGCCAGCTCACCCGCCAACGCGAACTCGCCGCCCTTCTCCCCCCCGAACTCGCCCCCCACGCCACCCCGGAAAAACTTCAACGCGCCTTCGAGTTTCTCCAATTCTGCGACAACCTCTCCCTCCTCGTCTGCGTCGGCTACGACCAGCCCCGCCCCG
>CAZOGV010000059.1:0-14786 GCA_964579225.1 uncultured Akkermansia sp.
CCAGCCCCGATTTATCGGGGTAAACTGGGTCCCGCCCTACCATAATTCTAAAAACTTCGGGTAATCGGTATGAGACGTTACAGTCGCTTAAAAGCGCGCGAGAAACTCCCGATCCCATCTGCGAAACCATATTATCTGCGTAATCTGCGGTTAAATCCGGATTCCACGATTCAGTGCTTTATGTGGCCCGCTTCGTGAGAGGCGGGAGTTTGTTGACCGCCTCTCACGAGGCGGGCCACGTCCAATCGCGGTTTTCGGGTTAAATCCGACCGCTGTTTCGGGGGTTTATCTGCGCATATCTGTGATATCTGTGGTCAAAAATTCGGTTCTTCCGAGAAACCCCCGGTCAAGCCCCCGCAGCCGCCTCACTCGAACTTCTTCAAACTCGCGACGAAGTAATTATCCAGCTCCAGCAGGCTATTGAACTGGGTCTTGTTGCGCTCGATGCGCGCCAGCACCACGTCCATCGCCGCGAGTAACTGTTGGTAGATCTCGCGCCGCTTCGCGTCCCGGATGAGTTCCACCATCGCCGCCAGATCATGAGCGCTCGCCAGATCGCGCTTCAAAAAGGCCTCCTTAAACCCGCCCGGATCATCGCGGTAATCCTCCAGCGAGGCGCTGATGAGTCCTCCGAAATCTCCCCGCGCTAGGCGGGCGCGGCAGATGAGCAACACCGCCGCGGCGGTGGCTTTGATGCGGTCGTCGTTCGATTTGATTTTCACGGCCATGGTCGAAGCGCCGCATTGCGCCCGTCGCCGCCACCGACGGCGAGCATCTTCCGCATCTCCCCGGCCAATCCCGAAACGACCTTCGATACCACCGCGCTAGATACCCTGACGAAAGGCCCAACATTTACGCCACCTGTCGCCAGGTTTCGCGTCGCCAGCTCGCTCACCAACCCGCGCCACACCTCTCAACCCCGCCGCAGTTTCCGCCGCACCAGTGCCACCAGCTCCTCGCGCCCCTCGATGCGCAGCACCCACGCGCAAGCCGAGAAAACCACCACGCCCGCCGCCATCGCCAGCGCCAGCCCGGCCAGTTCCCTCCACGCCCCGCCATCCGCGCCCGCGCCATCGCGCCACGCCCACCAAACCAGCGCGACCAAGCCCGCCATCGCCACGCTCGCGAGCAACACCTTCACCACGTGTCCGCCGAGATGACGGAACCGCAACCCGTCCTCCTCGCCCGCCAGCTTCGCCTGCAAATAAGCCGCCTGCGTCGCCGCCGCCAAAGTCGAGGCCAACGCCAGGCCGACCACGCCAAACCAGCGCATTAACACGAGGCTCGCCGCGACGTTGACCACAAAGCTCCACGTCGCCGCGCGCACCGGCGTGCGCATATCCTTGCGCGCATAAAATACCCTCAGCGTCAGGCTCACATAAGCCACCAGCGGTAAGGCCAGCGCGCTCGTCGCCAACACCGGCGCCATCATCGCCGTGTGCTCCGCCGTGAACTCCCCGCGTTGAAACAACACCCGAGTGATCGGCTCCGCCAGCACCAGCAAACCCGCCGCCGCCGGCACGTTGACCAACAGGATCAGCTTCATGCCGTGCCGGTAATCCGCCGCCAGCCGATCCATCCGCCCCTCCGCCACGTGACGCGCGATACTCGGGAAAACCACCGTCGCGACCGCGATGGCAAAGACTCCGATGGGTAGCTCCATCACCCGCGTGGAAAAATTCAGCACCGTCGCCGCGCCGTCGTCGATCGAGAGCGCGAGCAGACGCGACACCGTCATGTTGATCAGGTAGATCGCCGAGCCGAAAAGCGTCGGCACCATCAGCCGCGCGATTTGCCGCACGCCCGGCCCGAGCGACGGCGCCCAGCGCGGCTTCCAGCCCTGCCGCGTCAACGCCCACGCCGGCACCATCATCTGCAAAAACCCGCCCGCCAGCACGCCCGCGCACAGCCCGTTCATGCGCGCTTCCGCATCGCCCGGCCCGCCCAGCCACGCGCCGGCCGCGAGCAGCCCGACCATGCTCACGTTGAGCCACACCGGGTTCAGCGCCGGCTCCAAAAACCGCCCGCGCGTCTGTAGTGCCGCGCTGAATACAGCCGCGAGGCACACCATCACCAGATAGGGAAACAACACCACCGCCAGCCGCGCGCCCAGCACCCAGCGCCCGACCGTGTCGGCCTCCAGCCCGAGCCCCGCCAGCCGCGGCCCCCACCAGCCATGCGCGCCGAAAAGCGCCATCGCCACCACGGTGATCGCACCCGAAACGATGAGCGTCCACGTCGCCACCTCGCTCACCAGCCGCAGCGCGCCCGCGTCGCCCTCGCGCCGCGTTTCTTCCTGCAAGGTCGGCACCAGCGCAGAGGTCAGCGCGCCCTCGCCGAGCAGGCGGCGGAAGAGATTGGGCAACGTGAACGCCGTGACGAAGGCCGAGCCCAGCGCGGTCGCGCCGAAGGCCGCCGCGATCGCCATCTCGCGCCCGAGCCCGAGCACGCGCGAGAACAGCGTCAGTCCCGACACGATACCGATGTTGCGCAAAGCTTGGACCATGAAAACGAGGCGCCACCGTCACCGCGCCGCGCCCGCCTTACAAGCCCGCCTTCGGTCAGAAATCCGCGCGCGGCGCCGGTGGCGGCAAAACCGCCGCCGCCGTCGCGGCCGATTTCTTCGCGTCGCCCTGCCGCCGGAAAAATTCGCGCTCCTTGTCCGTCAGCACCTGCTCGCGCTGCTCCAGCATCGCCTCGCGCTCGGACAAGCTGTGCCCCACTTCCGCGAGCCGGTGCTCGCACTCCTGGATGTAGGCCTCCCGCGACTTCAGCGTCTGTTCCAGCCGCGCCACCTCCTTCGCGCGCTCGCTCAGTTTTTCGTCGCTCGCCGCCGAGGGCGCGGCCGCGGCATCCGCCCCCGGCCGCACCGCGCACAGCGCCCGCAACCCGTCGATCTCGACCCCGGTCACATCCTCCAGCGCGGCATGACGCTTGCCCTCGCCCACCGGCAGCAACGCGAGCCGCATGCCGTGCAAATCGGAAAATAGCACCAGTTCCGAAAAACCCCCTTTCTTCATCAACCCCGCCAATTCATCGGCCAAGACATCGCCGGCCAGACTACAAAACGCGGAATAAGGAACGATCGGGATGCTCATGCGAAAAAGGCGGCGAAGATTAACCGCACCCTTCATAAAAGGCTCCCCTGCCGCCTTGTCCACCCAAGTGTCCGGTGCTGTCAAAAAAATGTAATTGAAGGGCGACATAGGTTGCACACCCTATTGCCACCTGTATCTCCTTCATCCTAACATCACATGGCCCGACGTCTCGCATTCGTAAACTACAAGGGCGGGGTAGGCAAAACTTCCCTCATCGTAAACATCGCCAGCTGCCTTGCGCAGCAGGGAGCTCGCGTGCTCCTCTGCGACCTGGACACCCAGTCCAACGCCTCCATCTGGCTCCTTCGCCTCGAGCGCTGGAACCAGATCGTCTCCCGCACCGGAGGCACCCTATTCAGCCTCTTCCAACCCAACCCGCCGTCGTTGTCCGACCTCATCGTGCGCGATGTCGTCACCGATCGCGCCGGCCACTCCCTCCTGCCCGGCCTCGATTTGCTGCCGACCAGTTTTAATCTCGTGGAACTCGAGGCCGATTTTGTCGGCCGCCCCGACAAGCCGCCCTACCTGCACTTTCGCGAGGCGCTGGCCACGGTGGAGGCAGACTACGACTTCATCCTCTTCGATTGCCCGCCCAATGTTCTGCGCGCCTCGCAGTGCGGCGTGTTCTCCGCCACCGAGATCTACGTGCCCTCCAACCCTGACGCGCTCTCGCTCATCGGCTTCACCCTGCTCGTGGAAAAACTCGCCAGCTTCCACGACTCCTGCGCCGGCTTCCGCCGCCCCGACCTCGGCCCCGCCGCCCAGGTGCAGGGCATCCTGTTCAACGCCGTCAAAGCCAACACCGAAATCGAGGTCCCGAAGATGCGCATGCAACTTCGCCTCAACCAATTCATCTACGCCAAACGCGTCGCCCGCACCGCGAAAATTTTCAACTCCCTGATTCGCGACGCCACCGTCGTCCGCCGCGCCGTCACCCTCGGCCTGCCCGTGCCGCTTCTCTCCGCCGAGAACACCACCGACTCCGCCGGCATCGTGACCGACTACCGCGTCATGACCCGCGAGATTTTCCGGCATAACGCCTACTAACCCGACCGCCCTCGCCGCCTCGCCTCCCGCCATGAACCCGCCCTCCGCCTCCTTTCAAACCCCGCCACACATCTCCGTCGCCGACTGGGACAAACTGCGCCAGGAGTTCCACCACTCCATGCTAGTGGACACCTCCCTGCGCAGCCTCGCCGAGAACATCGACGGCTGCTCCTGGCCCAGCGACGACCTCGACGAAACCCCCGCCCGCTTCATCGAACTCACGCGTGGCGAAGCCCTGGCCCGCCTGAAAATACAAGGCTTGCCGGCCGCCAAACTCGACCTGCTCGTCGACATCCTTCGCGGCACCCTGGCCTTCGACGCATCCTTCGGCGACATGCTCGAAATCGCCGCCAAAGCCGAGGCCGACTCCGACGTTCTTTTCCGCAACCTCGACCGCCTCGGCATCCCCCGCGACTTCCCCACCCGCCTCTGCAACTTCAGCGCCGGCATGCACCAGTTCTGCATCCGCGAAGGCGTGGCCACCCTGCAGCAGTTTCCCGTCATCCGGGAGAGCGCCTCCAACCAGGAGATCGTCGGCGCGGAATTCCGCGAACTGCTCAACGCGCTCACCCACATCGACGAGCGCGTCATCGCGCGCTTTCTTCCTTTCCGCACCAAAACCTCCGGCCTCTACCTGGTCGAATCCATCGGCCTCATCGTGCGCTCCCTGCCCACCGAAAAATACCCCGTTCTCGCGCGCGATCCCGCCTCGCTCGCGCCCGAGCAACGCGCCCGCCTCGCCGAATACGCCGACTATTTCGCCGAGCAAACCACCCGCATCCGCGCCGCCCACGCCGCCGGCACTCCGCTGGATCGTCTCGTCGCCCCGCTCGACGACCTCGCCATCGAACCCGCCGTCTCCGCCCTGCTCGGACTTGTGCTCAATCCGCCCGCGCCCCGGAGCGCCACGCCAGCTTCCGCCAAATTTCTCAACGCGTCCGGGCTCGTCGTCCGCCTGAAAAAACTTCTTCGCATCTGAGCGGACGAAAATTCTCCGACGCTTCTCAATATTAAACGTCGCGAAAGTTCCGGCATGTAGCCCGCTTCGTGAGAAGCGGGCTTCTTGCAGGCGCCGCACCCTTTTGTCCCGCCTCTCACGAGGCGAGCTACGTCCAATCCCGGAATCCGGGTTTGAGGGAGCGGCGGCATCCTCGTCGCTGCTCCGTGCCAGTCCTTTCGCAACGATTAATAACGAGTCGTCACCCGCGCGCCTGAAGTATCCTCGAAAACCAGATGCCGAGAAGCGCCATCCACGGACGCCAGACGCACCCCGAGCATAGGCTCGATCAAATCGCCGACATTCACCGTGCGCCCGTTAATAAACGCGCGCGGAGAAGCACCGAAGGAAACACCGGAGACCCGCAACCCCCTCACGTAGTTCGTAAACGCCGGTGAAGCCTGCGCGGGCTCGGCGAGCTTTCCCGCGGTGGCGACTTCAGGAGCGGAAATGGAGGCGCTTGCTGGAGCCGACACCGCAGGAGCGGCCACCACCGCCTCCGGACGAGCCTTCGATGCGGTATTGGGAGCCGAGACCTCCGCCGCGACGACCGGCGTCGAGTCGGCTTTTCCCATTCCCGGCGAAACATATTCCTTAAACGCCCAAAAGCCGATCACGCCGGCCAGCCCGCAAAAAAAGATCGCGCCAGCCACTTTTTCGAATCGTCCATCCGACTCGCGAACCGGTGCGGGCGCAGCCAACGGCACAAACCTGGTCGCAGGCGGCAAAGCGACCTGCGCAACCATCTTGTCCGCCCCCGGAATGGGCATCAGCGGTGCCAGCCCGTCCTGCATCACGGGAAAACTAAACTCGCGCGAATCGTTCGCTACGGCCGCCGGGATCGCGGCCACCGAAGCCACTTTCACCGGAGCCATATTCAGTTTGAGCTCCCGCCGCTTGGCTCGCAGCTTGATGATCGGCACCTCAGCCACCGGGGCGATCTGCCGCGCCGGCGCCAAGACCGCGCCGCCATCCCAAGCGGCGTCTTCGCGATGCGGCAACGCAGCCGTATCCGCCGACGAAATCGCCAGACTGCGGGCCAAAGCCTCGCGCGCGTTGTTCCAGCGAGGCGCAGCCGATTCGGCATACGCCGCGAACCACGTGCGGCCGTTTTCCACCGGCGCAGACTCGGCCGACGCCGCCACATCGTCGCGCCCGCCCAGAATCACATACGGAAAAGGCGCGGCCGAAACCGGCTTCGTGTAAGTAAAACCAGAGGTCTCCCGCGAACGACTGGATACTTTGGGTGACATAAAAGTTTTGCGTGGATACAAACGGAAACGGAATTTGCTTATAAGTAACAATTAAGCTTTCCTCCCCCTCAGCCGAGCTAAAACAGGAAATAAACCCTAGGTAAATACCCGCCCATTCAGGCCTAGCATCGAGCGGCATCCAAAACCGCCTGAATCTCCGCCACAAGGTCGAGTCGGTTGCATTCCCGACGCTCGCTCAAAATCGCCTCACCTCCGCTCACCAGCGGTCGATAATCGAGCCCACGCAGCGCAGCCAGCCGCCAGAACGTCGGGTTAAAATACTCGCGGCCAACCAACTCCACCACCCGCGCGCCCGGCGCGCAAAACGCCAGATTCGCCAACCCCGCCCCGTGCGGCGCCACGATCACCCGCGCCGCGCGAAACGCCGCGATCTGCTCCGCCCACGACAAATCCTCCAAATACACCGTCACGAAACCCGCCGCCGCCAAGGCCGCCGTCAGCTCGGCCTCGTTCGTCACCCGCCGCCGCGCCGCCTTCGCCCGGCTCACATGGATTCGCTCCCCAAGCCGCGAACCTTCGCGCCCCAACCCTTCGGTGAACTCCGCGATCAACGCCAACGCCGCCGGCGTCGGCAGCCCGGGCCGCCCCACCAGCGCCGGCACCAGCAAGGGCGCGCAGGCCCGATGCTCCGCGCGCCGCGCCTCCAAGATGCGCTCGCCCCCACCCCGTCGCGCCAGCGCCGCGCGCGCCGGCTCCGACCCCGCGTGCAAAATCAAATTCTCCACCTCACCCGGCGGCACCAGCAACAGACGCGGCAACTCCTCCAGCAGCCAGTGGCAATACCCCGCGCCCAAATTCACCGCCACCACCGCCGTCGCCCCGTCGATCACCTCGGGCGGACGCAACTCCTCGTAACCGAGCAGCCAGTGTTCGTCGGACTGCCGCCCAAAATCGTGCGACACATCGCGCACCACCTCGCGCCCATCCGCCGACAACACCGCGCCATCGCCATACACCCGCCCGCCCGGCAGCCGCGCCGTGCCCGCCGGCTCCAACGCCACCTCCGCAAGTCCGCGCAGATACGCCAACACCTCCGGCGTCGCGCGCTCCGGCAGCGCGTAGCGCACGCGCTCGGGCTCGACGAGACGTATCCACTCACCCCCTACACGCGCCGCCAGATCGGCGAGACGCACGCAGGCGCGCGGCGGGGCTTCGCGTGGTCCGGGAGGCGTCATAGTTGCCCGCCGTGTTTCACGCGCACATCGCGTCCGCCCGCATTGAGCCGGTCCAGCACGGCGGCGAGACGACGCCGCTTTTCGTTCGCCTCCGCATCGAACAAATCGAGCTGCGCCGCCTTGTCCTCCACGCCGGAAAAACGCACCGACACCAACCGCAGCGCCACTCGCCCGCGCGACCACGCCTTGCGCAGCAACGGCTCGACCAGCGGATAAAACGGTGCCTCCAGATCACTCGCCTCCGGCAGACTTCTCCCCGCGCTCTCCTGCGTAAAATCCCCGTAGCGCACTTTCACCGTCATGGTGCGCACGCGTTTCCCGTCCGCGCGAATCTGCGGCAGCAACTCGTCGATCATGCGTTTCGCGATGCGCTCGATGGCGGCGAACTCGCCGATATTTTCGGCGAAGGTCTCCTGCTGCGAATAGCTCTTGGCGTCCTCGCGCTCCGTCTCCACCGCCGCGTCGTCCTCACCCCGCGCCGCCGCCACCATGCCGCGCCAGCCGGAACCGAAGAGCGACGCCAGCTCGCGCTCCGACCGCCGCAACACATCGCCGATCAACGCGACCCCGCGCGCCTGTAACATCTCCTCCGTCTTCGCGCCCACCCCCGGCAGCTTGCCGATGGGGAGCGGCTCCAAAAACGCCTGCTCGGTCCCGGGTGGCACGATCACGAAGCCGCGCGGCTTGCGCAGCTTGCTCGCGATCTGCGAGACGAGCTTGTTGCTCGCGATGCCGATGGAGACGGGAATCGCCAGCTCGTCCCAGATGCGGCGCTGCAAATCGCGCACCTTCGCCTCGACCGCCGCCGCGTCGCGCAAACCGCAGGGCGTGAGGTCGAGATAACCCTCGTCGATGGAGTTGCGCTGCACCAGTGGCGTGACCGTTTCGCAGAGATCAAACATGCGCCGCGAGGTCTCGCCGTAGAGCCCGCTGGTGTGCGGCAGCATGATCAAATCCGGGCAGACTTTCAGCGCCCGCGTGGTCGGCATCGGCGTGTAAACCCCGCAGGCCCGCGCCTCGTAGCTGGCCGAGGAAATGATTCCTCTCTCGGTCCCGCCCACCGCGCACTTCGTGCCGCGAAGCTCCGGCCGACGCGCCAGCTCGCACGACACGAAAAACGCGTCGGCGTCGAGATGCACGATGGTGGCGGTTGAAAAGCTCATAAAGCTGGTAGAGCTGGTAAGCTAGTAGAGCTGGCAAGCCAACAAACAGACAAGCGCCCGTGTCCCCCGCCACAAGGCGACTCACCCGCTCTACTAGCTCTACCAGCTTACCAGCTCTACTAGCTTTCCTACTCCTGCGGATACACCAGCACGCGATCATGCACCAGGAGCACGAGGTCCGGTTTTCCGTCGCCGGTCACGTCGGCCACGAGGCACTCGCGCGGCTCCTGGCCGCCGCCGCGGTTGCCTTCGTAATGCGGGTCCGGATCGAAAACCTTAAAATGCAGCCGGCTCGCCCACGCGCCTTCCGCGTCGCGACCGAGCACCTCGATCATGTTTTGCCGAATATCCATCGCGACGATCTCATCCCGGCCGTCGCCGTCGAAATCACCGGCCGTGAGATAAAAATAACGCACGTTGGGCAGATCGCTCGCATAGACGCCTTCGGACTGGATCGCGAGATTCGCACCGCCCTCCGGCAGCCACCAGAAACGGTCGCGGCCGAGCAGCAAAAACTCGCGCCGCCCGTCCGGTCCCGCGAGACGCATCGAGCCCGTGATTTCGAGCCGCGCCACATCACGCACATCGACGGTTTCATAACCGACTCCGCCCTGCGCTGGACGCAGCAGGTGCAACTGGTCCGCCTTGCGCTCGTGCAAGACGACCTCGGGCGCGTTGGGCTTCGCGCCCGCCAACAAAAACCCCGTCGTGATCTCGGCCGATGGATCGCGGGCGTCGAACTGCGCCACGATCACCAACTCGCCGTCCGCGTTCACGCGCAGCGCGCGCAGAAAATTTTCCGCGCCGATCAGCAGTTCGTCCACGCCGTCGCCATCGACGTCGTCAAACGCGAGCGGAGCGGTGGCGGCCTCGGCGCGCGCGAGCAAACCGGGACGGTAGGCGGGATTATCCGCCGCATCGACCAGCGTGCCGTCGGCCTGCTGCAAATACAGGCGCACACCCGCCGACGGGACCGACAAGAACACGTCGGCGAGTCCGTCGCCGTTGATGTCCGCGAGCGTGACCGCGCGCGGATCGGTGCGCAGGCCCTTGAGCTCGATCGAGGCGCCCTGCACGAGTTCGCCGTCGTCGCCGCGAGACCAGAGCGTGAGCATGCGCTTGCCGAACTCTTCGGCGACCACCGCCAGGCCCGCCGGGCGCTCGGGCGAAAGCGCGCCCGCCGCCATGCCGATGACGCGACCCGTGACGGCGAGAGCGCGCGGCGGGCGCGCGGAGCCATCCGCCCCGACCACGATCTCCGCGAGCGCGTTTTCTTTTCCGCTCAACACATACAGCACATCAAAACCCGCGCCGGGCTTGGGCGCGCCGGCCGAGAGCGACTTCGCATCGGTCAGCGAAGGCACGCGCAGTGTAGGCGCGAAGCTCCCGTCGGGCTGGCGCAAATACAGATAAATCTGCGCGGTCTCGGCGAAGGCGACCGCGAGGTCGGACGCGCCGTCACGATTAAAATCGCCGGTCGCGTAGAGCGCCGGGCCGCGCACTCCCGCCACGGGCGAAAACACGCGCGGAGAAAGTCCGCGCCAGCGATCCTCGCCTTCGGCGGGCGCGAGCCGGGCAAACTCCACCTGACCGCTCGCGCCGAGCGCGCTGGCGAGCAGCGGCGAACCTTTTACTGAAGCCGAACCGCCCGACGTCGAAGCCGACGCTCCGTCGCGCAAGGCGAGCAAGGGACTGCGCGGCGTGCGCATGGGGAAAAATATTTCCGGGCCAAAGCGCCCCGGCGCGATTTGCAGGCGCACGCGCATGGCCTCGCGGCGGCCGGGCACGAGATACGAAAGATCGACGCGGCCGTCGCCATCCAGATCGGCGACCAGCAAGCCGTAGGGGTTTTCGTCGCTGATAGGCAGACGTTCGTCGGCCACCAGCCCTTCGCCCGGACGCTGGCGGAAAATCGCGATCTCGCGCTGGCCGAGAATCACGAGGTCGTCGAGACCATCGCCGTCGATGTCGCCTGCGTAGATGGAACCGCGAAATTTCGAGGGCGTGGGTGCGGTGGCGAAGGGGCGCTCCTCCCAGGTTCCGTTTTCCCGCGCGTAGCGCACCAGCAACGGCACGGGCTCGCCGGTGAGCGCGAGGTCGGGGCGACCATCGCCATCAAAGTCTCCCACCACCACGTCGAACAAACTTTGCCCGATGACCTGGGTCACACGCCGAAACCGCGCGTCCTCCAGCTCGGGCTCCCAACGCCCCGCAGCAGACGGTGCCTTGGCGCGCTCGGCGGGCGGCGCGGCGGGGTCGAGTTGATAGAGCAACTCGACCGCGGCGCGGTCGTTGTTGATCACCACCAGATCCAGGCGGCCGTCGCCGTCGAGGTCGTGGGCGAGCAGGGCGCGCGTGTTCCAGTCGAGCTTCACCACCTCGGGTCCGGTGAACACCGGCGCGGGCGAAACGTCGGGACCGGGCGTGGCCGCCGCGAGCCAAAGCGGCGCGGCGAGCGCGAGGGAGGCGAGCGCGCGACGCATCACTTGGAGGGACCTTCGGAGTGGATCACGAGGCCTTCGGAGGTGCGCAGCGAATGCGCGGTCGCGTGCTTGAAGTAGCGCGCGAACACCTCGCGCGACGGCAGGGCCGAGGCATCGACGAAGCGCGCGTCCTCATCGCCGGCTCCCTGGAGTTTCACGATAAACGAGGCGAGCGAGGCGAAGATGGGCGCCAGCTCGGTATATTGCAGACTGACCGCTCCGGACGGTGCGGCGTCGGTCGCGGCGCGCACATCGGCCCGACGCCAGAAGGCGAGATCGGAGTTGGGCGTGGCTTGAAGCTGGATCGCACCCTCGATCATGCCGGCCGAGCCGATGCCGACCAAGAGCCAGCCATCGCTGATCGCGTAGGAAAAGCCCTTCGCGCCGGGCATGGGCGGAGTGAAGGAGTGGATCGTGCGACCGAGATACTCGCGCGATTGCAGCGGGCCCGCGTCGCCGGGCGGCAGGAACGCGCCCTTGATGGCGTCGATGGTGCGCTCGAAGGCGGCCGCATCGGCCAACGACACGCCGATGAACTGGTCGAGTTCGTCGTAGGGCGTGGCCTTGCCGGCATCGACCCCGGCGGGATCGGCGAAACCGCTGACAAACGAGGTGCCCAGCGAGCCGAAAAAGTCGCGCTTCAGATCGATGCCCAGCTTGCGTTCAAAAGCCTTTACCTGGCCCTGCGCCATGCCGGCGAACAGAGGGCTGACCTTGGCGAACAAGACCTCGAGTTCGGTGTAGAAATCGGCGACCGAAAAATTCTGCGAGGAGACGTTGAACCACGAGGCGGGCATCCAGTCGGGCTTGGCCACGGGGCCGTCCTTGTAGGCGAGCAGGCGCACGAGGCCGCGGTTCTCCGCGAAGTTGAGCGCCATGGTGAAATAATCGGTGTCGTCGCGATGACTCGCGACCATCGAAAGGCCGTCGATGGCATCGAGGCCGAGGGCCTTCATGACGGTGGCCGGATCGATGCCGAACATGTTCGGCGGGGCGGCGGGATCGCGCTGCGCCTCGACCGAAGCCAGAAGAGCGGGATAGATGGCGCGGAAGTTGAAGAGCGCGACCAGCTCGGGTTTGCCTTGGGCGTGATCCAGCAGGCGCAGATACTCGGGAGCCTCGCTTAGGGATCTCGCCAAGCCGCCGGCGGCCAGCGCGTCGAGCGCGTCGGTCACGGCGACGCGTTCGGTGCCAACGAACCAGCGTCCTTCATGAAAGGCCCAGAACGAGGTCGCGGCCGGTTCGTCCTCCCCGTCCTCGGCGGCCGGGGCGGCGGAGACGATTTCAACGCCGTTGTAATCCTCGCGCACGACCGTGGCCCCGGTCTTCGTCGCGCCGGTGGCGAGCAGTTCGGCGAAGCGCGCCTGATTTTCGCCGACGTCCAGCGCCATGAGAACGGCCGGGGCCTCCTTCTGCGCAAAATCGATCTTCGGGATGGCGATCAACATGTCGCCGGTCATCAGCGCGAGAAGCTCCGCAAAGGTGATGTCCGTCTCGGTCTTTAGCTTGGAGAGAAACTCCACCACCTTCGGGTGCTGCTGCAGCGGGGCCAAAAACCGCGCGATCTCCGGATCGGCCCAGGCGCGACCGTAGGACGAGTCGGCCAGACGCGAGTTGATCGAGGGGAGGTCGCGCCAGGCGATCGCCAGCGCGGTGTCGGCCGGCACCAGGCGCTCAAGCGCCGGCGAAGCGGCGAACAGCGCGGAGGCCGAAACGGTGCAGAGCGCGACGGCGGCGAGAAGGGAACGACGCAGGCGAAGGGATGTGTTCATGATAAAATAAGGGGGAGAAAAAAGAGACGCGAGAGGAGCGTCGCCGGGACGCGAACGCAAAGCTCACTTCGCCTGCGCGGCGGGCAGCGTCGCGGGGTCTTCGGCGACGGGCGAGACCGGGCGCGGCGGCGCGTTGTAGCGGAAGCCGGCATTGGGGCTGCGCGGGTCGAAGGCGAAGGCATCGCGGTTGCGCAGGAAGTTTTTCAGCACGGCGGAGGGAATGGCGAAATTGAGCCCCTCGATGCCGACCGCCATGGCTTTCATGTTGTTCACGCCCACCACTTCGCCACGAAGGTTGAAAAGCGGACCGCCAGAGTTGCCGGGATTGATCTGCGTCGTGGTCTGGATGTAGAGCTGACCGCCAAGCAGACGATGGCGGGAACTCACGATGCCCTGCGACACCGTGCGGTCGAGGCCGAGCGGGCTGCCGATGGCGAAGACGCCCTGCCCTTCCGCGAGCGCCTCGGAATCGCCAACCGGCACGGTCGCGAAGCGATCAACGCCCTGGCGATCCTCGATCTGGAGCAAGGCGAGATCCGCGCGCGGATCGGAGGCGACGAGGCGAATGGCCTGGTGGCGCACGCGACGCAGGCCGGTGGCATCGTTCACGAAGCGGGTAACGCTCAGCTCGGTCTCGCCCGCGACGACGTGGTGGTTGGTCACCACGAAGCCGTCGGGATGAATGATGAAGCCGGAGCCGAGTCCAACCGGCGACTGCACCAGAACGACCGCGCCGCCGCCGCGCTCGACGTTGGCCTGCACGGGAAGCAGAGGAGGATTCAGCACGGCGCGAAACAGTTCGCCGGCGGCGTCGAGATCGGGCGCGACTTCGGGGGCGGCGAGGGCGGACACGCGATCCACCTCCTCGCGCGGGATCGAGAGCACGGTGAAACCGAGATCAACGACCAGCCGGTCGGGCCGGTCGGCCAGAATCTCGGCGCGAAGTTGCGCGCCGCTTTTCAAATCAATGAGGCTGTCCTCCGCCCAAAGCGGAGCCGCAGCGGGCGGCACACAGAGCAGAAGCAGGACGGCGAGACGACGGATCAACATCGGGACAAGTAGTGGCAACACAGGCGCGCGAAGAGTCAAAGCAACAGACCAAAAAACCGCCACATCCGTGCGGAAAACGGACATTTCTTGTCTGTTTGCCGATATATGTATGGCTTGAAAAAACCCTAAGCAAACGGACAGGAAGTCCGTTCTCCGTAGAGACACCCTATTAATCGTTGCGAAAGGACTGGCACGGAGCGGCGACGAGGATGCCGCCGCTGCGTCAAACCCGGATTCCGGGATTGGACGTAGCTCGCCTCGTGAGAGGCGGGACAAAAGGGTGCGGCGCTTGCAAGAATCCCGCTTCTCACGAAGCGGGCTACATGCCAAAATTTTCGCGACGGTGAATAGTGTTCTGTAATCCAAGTTAGCTAGGCGCCCGCGAAGGAGCATCCCCGAATGGGCTGAATGGGCTGTAAGTGAGCGAGCAACACCGCCAGCGGCCGAAAGATCACGTTATTCTACTTCGCGTTCAAGATGAGCCCAACGGAGCGGACGGCCCAGCGGTCCGTCCCTACCCACAGAGGCTCAACTTGAACGCGCATTAGAATTAGGTGGTTCTTCGACGTTTCCAGTGGGTAGGGGCTCACAGTGCCCGAATCCGATGTAGCGGAAGCGCGGAGCGCTTTCGTCTGAAGGGTTTGCCGGCCACGGAATGACTCCGCTAGACGGCCGACGCGGTCGAAGCTTTCCTCCGCCTGGGTGTCGAGCAGCCGCAATCTATCGA
>CAZOGV010000060.1:0-14768 GCA_964579225.1 uncultured Akkermansia sp.
GGGGAGGCGGGGGGAGTGCCGTCGTCGGTGAAGATCTGCCGTTCGACGTTGATGGGGCGGTCGGCGAACCAGACCTTGTCGCTCGCCGGGTCGCGGAGGGTGGCGGTGGTTGCGAGGGTGATACCCATGGAGCGGGCGAGACCGGCGTCGCCGGGCGTGCTGGTGAGTGCGCGACGGGAGTAGCGGGCGACCTTGACCTCGAGAATGGCGTCGGCCTCCTCGGCCGTATTCACGATTCGGATACGCCCGTCGCGGATAAAGGTTTCGCGGATCTGCGTGGTGAAAATGGCGGAGGCCTGAGGCAGCTCGCCGGCGGTGTCCACCGGGGGCACGAAGAGCGTCTGGATGTCGCGTTCCACGCCCGTGCCCAGCCGGTAATGCGAACAGGCGGCGGCGAACAGCAGCACGAACGCGGAGAGCAGGGCGGGGACGACGATACGGGGCATGGAAGGAAGAAGAGGGAAGGGGAGGCGCGGAGGGCGCTGGACGGACGATGTAGCGCCGTGAATGGCGGAACGAAACAAAGAGAGGAGATGGTCGCCGCTTAGAAAATCCAGAAGCGCTTCGAGCGGGGGCTGGAGCGACCGACGGAGCCGCCGTCTTCGCCGTCTTCGCCGGCTTCGATGCGCTCGATGCGGGCGAGGTGTTTGCGGGCGCGCTCGGCGGTGGCGGACTCCGCGTCGATGGTGATGGCTTCGTTGTAAAAAACCTTGGCCGCCTTGTAGTTGGAGCGTTTGAAATAGTAGAAATCGCCCATGGTCATCTTGCTTTCGGCAAGCATGGTGCGGGCGTCGGCGAAGCCTTCGACGGCGATGCCTGCGTCGAGGTCGCCGGGGTAGAGGATCAGGTAATCTTGGAAGTAAGTGAGGGCGAGCTGGGTCGAGGCCTGATCGTAGGCGGGGCCTTGG
This sequence comes from uncultured Akkermansia sp., assembly GCA_964579225.1. Lineage (GTDB taxonomy): Bacteria > Verrucomicrobiota > Verrucomicrobiia > Opitutales > Opitutaceae > IMCC26134_A. The sequence goes on from CAZOGV010000060.1 coordinate 909, forward strand.
GTGATGGAGGCCTGGGCGGCGGCGAGTTTCAGGTAGGCGTCGGAGGTGAGAAAGCTGTCCGGGTAGTTGTTGATCATGCGGTCGAGCGCATCGATGGCGAAGTCGCGGTTGTTGGCCTTGGTGTAGCCTGCCGCCGCGTTCATGAGAGCGAGCGGGGCGTATTCGCTGTAGGGGGCGTTGAAGACGACGATCTCGAAATACTCGATGCCCTTCTCGCGTTGGCGGAAGCCGGGGATGACGCCGAAGTAGCGTGGACGAGTGCCTTGGGCGAGTTTTTCGGCGATGCGATACTGGCTGCTGAGGACGTCGCTGAAGCGTTCGTAGGCGGGGTGCTGGTTAACGATGGTCTGAAGATTTTGGTAGGCCTTGGTGAACTGGCGGCGCTCCTTATAGATGCGGGCGGAGCGGTAGAGGGCCTCGGGGGCAAAGACGGAGCCGGAGTATTTTTTGGCGACGCGCTTGTAGCCGGAGAGCGCGGCTCCCTGGCGACCGGCGTCCTCCGCGCGGCGGGCGGAGTCCATGATGGCCTTGGCGTTTCGGCCTTCGGGGGTGGAGACGAATTCAGTGAGGGCTCCGCCTTCGATGCGCCAACCATTCTGCGCGTCCCACACCAAATCCGCCCGGAGGGAGGAGGTCGCCAGGGATAGAAGCGCGATGATTGTAATGATAAATCCGATACGGGGTGACGCGAAAGGCATAGTGTAAACTACCAGCGAACCAGCGCGCCCCCGTAGGTCAAGCCCGCCCCGAACGCCACGAGCAGCACAAGGTCTCCGCGCTTGAGCCGGCCGGAGCGTCGCGCCTCGTCCAGCGCGAGGGGAATCGATGCGGCCGACGTGTTTCCGTAACGTTCGAGGTTCACGAAAATTTGTTCATACGGGACTTCGAGATATTGGGCCAGGGCGTGGATGATGCGGAGGTTTGCCTGATGGGGAACGATGAGCGCGAGGTCGTTGGCGGTGAGGCCTTGGGCGGCGAGCAGGTGGCGCGCGACCTCGTCCATGTCGCGCACGGCGAATTTAAAAACTTCGCGGCCCTTCATCGTGATGTGGCAGCCGGCCTCGGCGCTAAGCGGCGAGGCTCCGCCGCCCGCGATGCAGAGCAACTCGGCGGTGGAAGGGATGGCACCGAGCTTGGTCGAGAGAATGCGAGACTCGGCGTGAGCGGCGGGGGAGGGGCCGAGCACGACCGCGCCGGCGCCGTCGCCGAAGAGCACGCAGGTGGTGCGGTCGGTCCAGTCGATGACGGAGGAGAGTTTTTCCGCGCCGATGACGAGCGCGTGGCGGTAACGGCCGCTTTCGAGCAAGGCCCACGCCGTGTCGAGGGCGTAAATAAAGCCGGTGCAGGCGGCGTTTACATCGAAGCAGGAGGTCGTCTGCGCAAGCCCGAGCCGGGTTTGCACGAGGCAGGCCGTGGCCGGCATGGGCAGGTCGGGCGTGAGCGTGGCCACGATGAGCAGGTCGATGTCGGCGGCGCTCAGGCCGGCGTCGGCGAGCGCGGATTGGGCGGCGGCCACGGCCATGCTGGTGGTGGTATCCTCGGGGCCGGCGAGGCGGCGCTCGCGGATGCCGGTGCGCGTGACGATCCACTCGTCGGAGGTGTCCACCGTGCGCGAGAGTTCATCGTTGCTGACCACTCGGGAGGGGGCGTGGGAACCGGTGCCAAGAATGGCGATGGCGGGGCGGGCGGCGGACGACATGGATGCGGGGGCGGGCGCGAAAAAAAAGGGAGGGGGGATAAAAGTCAGGCCGATTCGGCGGCCGGCGATGCGGCCTCGGTTTTGGTTTTGGCGTCGGCGACGGCGTCGGCGATGGGGTTGAGGCGGGCGACATCGTGCTCGACCTTGCCGAGGAAGTCGGCGCGCACGACTTTATCGGCGGCGATGATGGCAGCGTGGAGTGCGTGGCGATTGCTGGAGCCGTGGGCCTTGAGAACATTGCCGCGCAGACCGAGCAAGGGCGCGCCGCCGTAGCGCTCGGGGTTGATGCGGGCCTTCAGCGCGGTGAACGCGCCCTTGGCGAGCAACGCGCCGCCCATGCGGAGGGGGTTGGCCTTGAGCTCGTCCTTGAGGCTGCCGGTGATGAATTTGGCGAGGGACTCCCAGCTTTTCAGCAGTAGATTGCCAACGAAGCCATCACACACGGCGACGTCGCAATGATCGGTGAAAACCTGAAAGCCTTCGGTGGGGCCGGCGTAGCGGAGCACGCCCTCGGCGTCGGCGCGTTTGAGGATTTCGTGGGTCTCTTTGGTGAGGGCGTTGCCCTTGCCTTCCTCGGTGCCTACGGTGAGCAGACCCACGCGGGGGGTTTCCACTCCGAGGATGACGCGGGCGTAGTGGCTGCCGAGAACTGCGTTGTGCGCGAGATGTCGCGGCTCGGCCTCGGGGTTGGCCCCGGCGTCGATGAGGATGAAGTAGCCGTTGGCGCGGGGAATGATGGCCGCGAGGGCGGGGCGATCCACGCCGGCGAGCGTGCGCAGCCGGATGGTGCCGCCGGCCATGAGCGCGCCGGTGTTGCCACAGGACACGACCGCGCCCGCTTCACCGGCCTTGATCAGCTCGATGGCGCGACCCATCGAGGAGTCTTTTTTGCGCCGAAAAGCGTGGATGGGCTTGTCCTCCATGGTGACCACCTCGGTGGCGGAGTGGAGGTGGACGCGGGGGTTTTGGCTCAGGCCGCCGCTTTTTAGCAGGGGGCCAAGAATATCGGGGTGGCCGACGAGCGTAAGGTCGTTGGCCAGGCGCGAATCGGCCAAGGCCAACGAAGCGGCGGCGACCACTTCGGCCGGGCCGAGGTCGCCGCCCATTGCGTCAATCGCGATGCGTCCGATGGAACCGGTGGGCGTTCCCATCGGGATAGAAAACAATCAAACTTTTAAAGTCGTGGGAGCTCAGACGGAGACGTCGAGCACCTGGCGACCGCGATAGAGTCCGTTGACGGGATTCACGCGATGGGGGCGGAAGGTGCTGCCGTCGGTCGGGTCCTTGGCGAATTCAGGAGCCTGGAAGGCGTTGGCGGCGCGGCGGTTGGCGCTGCGGCGTTTGGACTGCTTGCGTTTCGGATTGGCCATGGTGAGCGGGTGTTGAGGGTGATGCGAGGCGTTGCGCCGAGCGGGTTGTAAGGTGGGAAAAGTTGATTGGAATGAGACCCGCATGAGGCGCGGTCAAGCGTGATGTCGGTTCTTGTCGGATGTCGGTTCTTGTCCGGTTCTTGTTTCCACGGGGGTGATGCGTGGAGGGCGATGATAAGCGGGTGCGTCGAGTTTATGCTTTCCCTCCGGCGCGAGGCCGGGCCAATTCTCGTTTTCCATGATGGATGCCCTCGCCCCCCTGATTTCCCGCCTCATCGAAAGACAGGAGCTTTCCGTGGCCGACATTGAGGCCGCCGCCGCCGCGCTCGCCGATCCTGGCGTCTCGGACGAGTCCAAGGCCGCGTTTCTGCGCGCGCTCGCCGACAAGGGCGAGACGGCGGCCGAGGTCGCCGCCTTCGCGAGCGCCTTCCGCCAACGCGCGCTCGATCCCGGGGTGGGGGACCTCGCCTCGTCCGCCATCGACATCGTCGGCACCGGCGGCGACCACACCGGCGCGTTCAACATCTCCAGTCTGGTCGTGCTCACCCTCGCCTGCGCCGGCGTGCCGGTGATGAAGCACGGCAACCGCGGCATCACCTCCAAGTGCGGCAGCGCCGACCTGCTGGGCGGGCTCGGTTTCCGCATCGACGCCTCGCCGGAAAAACTTCGCGCCGCGCTGCGAGAACTGGGTTACGTTTTCTACTTCGCTCCCGCGTTTCATCCGGCTTTCCGCCACATCGGTCCGGCGCGCAAGCTGCTCGCCGCCGAGGGCCGTCGGTCGGTGTTCAACGTCCTCGGTCCGCTCATCAATCCCGGCCGCCCGGCCCATGTGTTGCTCGGCGTGTTTTCCGAGGGCTGGACCCCGCTCATGGCCGACGTGCTCCAGCGCCTGGGCGCCACGGCCGGCCTGGCCGCCCACGGTCGTCTCGGCGGCGAGCGCGGGGTGGACGAACTCACCAGCGCGACCGACACCCGCGTGCGCGGATTCGGTCGTATTCGAGACTTGGATACAGTGTGGACGCCCGAATCCTTCGGTCTGCGCCGCGCGGATTTTTCCGAGCTGGCCGGCGGCGACCTCGCGCAAAATCTGGAGATCGTCGAGTCCCTGCTCGCCGGCCGCGGTCCGGTCGGCCTGGCCGACACCGTCGCGCTCAACGCCTCCGTCGCGCTGTGGATTCTCGGCCGCGCCGCCGCGCCGGGCGACTCGTTGGCGCAGGCGCGCGAGCTGTTGCTTGGCGGCGCGGTGAAGGCCCGCATCGCCGCGACCCGCGAGTTCTTCATCGAGCACCCATGAACCGTCTTTACTTCGGCACCGATGGCGTGCGCGGCCCCTACGGCGGCCCGCTCGTCAACGAGTCCTTTTTCGCCCGCCTCGCCGAGGCCGCCGCCCGCTGGGCGCGCGCATCTGTCGCCTCCGGCGAAGGCGGCGCGCAGGAGGCCTTGATCGGGCGCGATACCCGCGCCTCCGGCATGGCGCTGGCCGATGCGGTCGCCGCCGGTTTGCACGCGGGCGGGTTGACGCCGGTCATGCTGGATATCGCGCCCACGCCCGCCGTCGCCCGGGCGGTGGCGCGGCGCGGTTCGGTTCTCGGCGTTGTCATCACCGCGTCGCACAATCCGGCGGCGGACAACGGCATCAAGTTTTTCGCCGCCGGCGGACAAAAACTCACCGACGCGCAGGAGGCCGCCATCGAGGCGCTCTTGCCCGCCGCGCCCGCGTCCGCCTCTGTCGCCGCGGAGGCGGCGACGCGTATCGACGTGGTGGACGATTACGTCGCGGCCTTGTGCGCGCGCTTGCCCGCCGGAAGTCTGGCCGGCTGGAAAATCGTCGCGGACACCGCGCATGGCGCCACGCACCGTTCCACCCCCGCCGCCTTGCGCCGTCTGGGGGCGGAGGTGATCACGCTCGGCGACGCGCCCGACGGAGCGAACATCAACGCGGGTCTGGGCAGCGAACACCCCGAGGCCATGGCCCGAGCGGTCGTCGCGCACGGCGCGCGGCTTGGCGTCGCGCATGACGGCGATGGGGATCGCTGCATCTTGTGCGACGAGGCGGGGGCCATGCTCGATGGCGACGAGATCCTCGCGATTCTGGCGATCGACGCGTTGCGTCGCGGGGCCTTGGCGCAGAACATCCTGGTGGCGACCGTGCAGAGCAATCTCGGCCTCGACGCCGCCGTGCGTGCGGCCGGCGGGCGCGTGGAGCGCACCGATGTCGGCGATCGACACGTGTTGGAACGCCTTCGCGCCACGGGTGCGCGACTCGGCGGTGAATCGAGCGGTCACATCATCGACCTCGACGCCTCGCCCACGGGAGACGGGCTCGCGGCGGCGTCGGGCGTGCTCGCGATCATGCACGCCACCGGGCATCCGCTTTCCGCCTTGCGCGGCCAGTTGCGAAAATTTCCGCAGGGCACGCGCAACCTTCGCCTGCGCGCCAAACGGCCGATGTCCGAGTGCTCCGCACTCTTGGCGGAACTTGCCGCGCTCGAGCGCGAGCTCGCGGGCGCGGGCCGCGCGATGGCGCGGTTCTCCGGCACCGAGCCCAAGCTGCGCCTGCTCGCCGAGGCGAGCGACGAGGCGGCGGTGAACGCCGCGCTCGGACGTTTGGAGGCGGCGGCGCGAAGCGATTTGCAGATCGAATAGATCCGAAAACCGCGATTGGACGTATGGACGTAGCCCGTCTCGTCAGAGGCGGGAAAAAGAGTGCGGCGGTTCCCAAGCTCCCGCTTCTCACGAAGCGGGCCACATGAGGCGCTTAATCGCGGTTTTCGGGGTAAGCCGCCCCTCTCGAGTCCAACGAACGTTCGGAGAGGGTGCAGAGTGTAACACCAACTCGTGTCAGCGGATCAGCAGTGGCATGGGCGTCCTGCCCATGTTCTGGAAGTTCGACAGACGGGCGGGATGCGTGTCCGCCACGGGTCCGCCACGGGCAAGATGCCCGTGCCACGCCGGATGAGCCTCGGTCCAACATCGCTTGGCTTAGCCCCCAAGAGTGTGGGTCCGGCCCCGTCCGGCCGGCCCCGGCAGCCTTGCCATGCGTTATTTCTCCTTCACGTTTAACTGCCCTCCGCGAACACTCTAGCGTTGACCCGATGTCGCGCTGAGGAATTTTAACAAACTTTACCCTCTCCCTATGCAGGAAGTTCCCCTTACCGCCTTAGATCCCCGATTGCAGAAGCAGGTTGAATCCGCCCAAGTGGCGCTCCAACGCGGCAATCACGACTACGTTGTCGAAGTCACCGCTCAAGTGCTCAAGCACGCGCCAGGTTGCTTGCCCGTTCGTCGCCTCCAGCGCGTCGGCCTCATGCGCCGCCACGAAGGCAAAAACAAGCTCATGGCCAAGGCCCTCGGCTCCGTGACCATGGCCGGCTTTATGTTCGGCGGAAAAAAAGATCCCGCCAAAGCCCTCGAAAACGCCGAGAAGCTTCTCCACGCCGACCCCACCAATGTGGCCGCGCTCAAGAGCCTGGCCGAAGCCACCGCCGCCCAGGGCCTCATGGAGACCGCCGCTTTCGCCTGGGAATGGATTCGCGAACTTCAGCCGCGCGATCACGACACCCTGCTCAAGCTCGCCGAGGCTTACATCGCGGCCAAGATGAACAAGCAGGCCGTTCGCGTCGCCGACGACATGCTTAAACTTCGTCCGCAAGACGGCGACGCCCTCGCCCTCATGCGCCGCGCCTCCGTCGCCCAGACCATGGACAAGGGCAACTGGGAATCCACCTCCACCTTCCGCGACAAGCTCAAGGACGAAGCCCAAGCCACGTCGCTCGAGCAAGCCGGCAAGGTCGTCACCTCCACCGAGATGACCGAGCGCCTCGTCGCCGAGGCCAAGGAACGCCTCGCCGCCGAGCCGAACAACCTGAACCACTTCCGCGCCGTCATCGACGGCTATCGTCGCCTGGAAAACCCCTCCGCCGCGCTCGAATACGTGAAGCTAGCCCGCCAACTGCCCTCCGCCGCCGGCGACGCCACCTTGGAAAAATTGCAGAGCGATCTCGCCGTCAATGTGGTCGAGTCCCGGGTGAAGGAAGCGGCCGACAAGCTCGCCGCCAACCCCGAGGATGCCGCCGCCCAGAAGGCCCACGAAGCCGCTGTCGCCGAGCTCAGCAAGCTCAAGCTCGCCGACGCCAGATCTTACGTCGAGCGCTACCCCAACGACTACGCCGCGCGCTTCACCCTCGCCAGCCTGCTCTTCGACACCGGCGACCTGCAAAACGCCATCGCCAATTTCCAGCAGGCGCAAAAATCGCCCAAGGTTCGCCTCGCCGCCCTTGCCGGCATGGGCAAGGCGCTCAAGGCCAAGAAGATGTTCGACCTCGCGGTCCAGCAGTTCCAGACCGCCAAGAGCGAGATTCCGACGATGGACGAGCTCAAGAAAGACATCATCTACCAGCTCGCCGAGTGCTACGAAGGCATGGGCAAGACCGACGAGGCCATCACCGAATACAAGCTCATCTACAGCGACGACATCGGCTTCCGCGACGTCGCCGATAAGATCAACGCCTTCTACTCCAGCCGCTGAGGCGGGGTCGAAAGGCTTTTGGTATCGTGCGTTTGATCGGGTGCGACGCCAACCTAAGCTCAGCCCACTGGGAGCGCCGGCATCCTGCCGGCTATTGAACGAGTTGCCGGCAAGATGCCGGCGCTCCCAGTAGGCTACCCCTCCTGATCTCTCTTTGTGTTTCTCCTTCGTGTCATGTTTCGAGGTGTTCTTACAGCAATCGGGATGATTTCGGGAAACGGATGGAAAGGATCGTGCGGACAATCAATGGCCACGGAACGCATCTTGGGTGTGGTTTAAGCGCGCCGGCGGATGCCGACAGCGTTTCTCCGCGTAAATTTTCACCGTATCGCCCGCAATCTTTACCTCGCCTTTTTGGTCCGAACCCTTAGTTTATTCGCATACACCCCTGACATAGCCTTCCCCCTATGGTTTTCTTCTCCGCCCGCCCCCAGGCGCGACTTCACGCCGCGTTTACGCTGATCGAACTACTTACGGTAGTCGCCATCATCGGCATTCTTGCCGCCATCACCTTGGGCGTGGCCAAAGGTTTCAACGAGCGCGCCACCATCGATAAGGCCCGCGCCGAACTCTCCGCCCTGGCGATAGCGTTGGAATCCTATAAGCGCGCTTACGGCGACTATCCGCAAACCGGCAGTGCGGCGAATAATGCAACCGCTATTGAAGCGTCTGCGGCAGATGCTCCCGGTATACTTTTCAATGCATTGGTCGGAAAACGCGGGCCGCAAGGGGCGGCCATCGACGGGAAGCGATTTGTCGAGCTAGAGCGTTTTAAATTTCAATCCACCGCAGTCGTAGACCTACCGGTAGGCGGCGATACAACTCAACGTAACAATGCGTTTGTGGATCCTTGGGGGCAGCGTTATCTGTATTATTATAGAACATCACCAAGCTGGAATAACCCATCCTATGTTTTGTTCAGCGTTGGTCCCGACGGTTTCATGGAAGGCAACTTGCCCGAAAATGGAATTTTGACGGAAACATTTAAAGAGGCCACTGGAACTGGTCGAGACGCCGGCAAAGGCAACGGCGACAACATCTACGCTAACTGAAAGTTTTTACTACAATGAAAAAATTTCCTCTAAAAGATTCGCAAGGTTTTACGCTGATTGAACTGCTGACGGTTATTGCGATCATCGGAATTTTGGCGGCCATTATTATTCCCACCACCGGGATTGTTCGTGTTGCAGCCAAGAAAGCTCATACAAAATCTCAATTTAACAATTGGGCGAACGCGATGGTCTTGTTTAAACAAGAGTATGGTTTTATGCCTACCGGTGTGGCCGTGGCAGGTAAGATTGCCCCGGGACCTTTCGCGGGCGCGCTTACCGGTCGCGATTTGGCAGGTGAGGTCATCGACAACACGACCCTACTTTATGGAAATCGTAAGAAAAAGTCGTTCTATTCTTTCGCGGACAGCGATTTGAATGATCCTGCGACTCCCACCCGGATTGTTGATTCTTTTGGAAACGATGACATAGCAATTTATATGGATCGCGATGGTGATGGATTAATTCAGCTTGGAGGAGCGGACCTTGGAGCACGTGCCACGGTGAGTGGATTTGGAGGCGGGGTCACGCTAACTCCCGCCATTGTTTATCCTGTGCGTGCCCCGGTCATCTTTTATTCGGCTGGCAAGGGCGAGAAAAATGCCGATATCGTTTATAGCTGGAAATGATTCCTCATATGAAGCGCTCGCGATCTGGATTTACCTTGATTGAGTTATTGACCGTAATCGGTTTGATCGCCGTTTTCTCAGTAGTCTTGGGCCTAGCCCTTGGGCGTGGCAACAGCGGCGCTGCGCTGCAAAGCTCTCAAGCAACCTTGCAAGGTTTGTTTGCCTCGGCGCGCGGACAGGCTGCAATCAATCAAGGTGATGCGTATGTAGTCGTGAATGTAGATCCTCAATCCGAAGGATTTTTGAGGGAATTTCATGTGGCATTAGCCGTGCGAGCAGTCGGCAGCCCCATCGGCAGCCCCATCGACAGCTACCGTGCGGTGGGCAGTCCGGTGACCTTGTCGCAGGGAGTTTATTTGGTGCCTAGAACGACAGCGCATACTTACGGTGGTGTTCTATCTTTTGACGGGTATAATTTGTCCACGGCTTTTTCCGAGTCAGGAACGAATGGAATGACCGATATCGATGGCCTTTCTGGCAGGTATGCCATCGTCAACGGAATGACCAGCCGGGGGACGAGTATCGGAGGTGGGCAAATCGTTTTGGCTCCTGCGGAACGTCGTAGTCCTGACTCGTGGGTTTTTACTAATCCGGATGCGGTGCGCGGCGTCTCCATCAGTCATTATGGCGTGCTGACCTTTCTTAACGATCGCGAGTCGATGCAGTAATTATAAATCATGAAAAACATTTTATTTTTCCCTGGTAAAAAATACGGCGCCTTTTCGTTGATCGAAGTCGTGGTTGCAGTCGGGGTGTTTGCCATCGCGAGTGTCTCGGTGGTCGGTATTTTAGCAAGTGTCGGCCGATCGGTCGCCGAAGTAGAAGACGCGGATAAGGCCGCTCGCTTGATCGGTGTCATACAAGCGCGACTACAAGCTACTCCATTTTCGACTATCTCGGATAACTTGCTGGATGCGAGCGCCGTTACGGTTGATTTTCCTGTTTATAATCGTAATGTGAACGCCAATCCCATTGTGGCTGCTAGTCAACGTGTGCTTTTTGCGAGTGAAGATGGTGCCATCGTGGCCCCATACGCATCCACAGCTGTATGGAGGCAAAATAGTCCGCCCGTGAGTCCTCAAGCCGATAAAAGAGCTCGGGATGGTTTAAAGTATTTCGAGCTCACGCTAATCCGCAACGAGACGCTGAACGATTCAGATTCACCGGATGACGCAAATGCGGCATTTCTTGCGTTCAACATCCGGGTGCGTTGGCCCGCTTTCTTGCCTAACGGCCAGGCAGTCACCGACAACACTCAAAAAGAGGTTTTGATTGTTCCGGCTGTCATCACGCGTTGATTAATTTGTGCGCCTATTCCCGTCAACTTGTCATTTTTAGTGTCTATGATGCCAGACAAACCTTCTTCGCTCGCCAGGCGTGCTTTCACCATTGTTGAATTGCTCGTCGCCGTAGGCGTGACCGCCCTTTTGGTGGCCTTGATGGTCACAATAACGATCAATGTCTTGACTGCGTGGAATCGTTCTAGCGGCAATTTGTCGGCGGGCAACCAGGCTCGTCTGGTTTTGGATCAACTGTCGCAGGATTTGCAGGGGGCGATTATTCGCCGTGACAACAATGTATGGTTGGTTGCCACAGTGCAGGGTGATCAAAGCACCGTTACCGGCGATAGCGGATTGACTTCTGGGCAATGGACAAGCGGAACGCCCAAACCTGGGGCGTCCGCCGGCTCGCTTCGCATTAATCCCACTGCCACGGATGCGGATGAAAATCCCAATATTCTTCTCAGTATAGGGAATTATCGGTTTGGTCAGGCAGGGGTTTGGCTGCGTTTTTTTTCAACCCCTTCAGATGCAAACACTGCGGTTGATACCGCGTCGGCGCCTAGGGCTATTTCTTACCAGATTGTGCGCAATAGAATCGGTGGCGCTTCGAATCCTGATCGAGTGTATTCACTCTACCGATCCGAGGTTCGCCCTGCATCCACCACGCCTGGATCGACTGATTCCACCTTTGGTATAGGCTATGACTTGTTAATGGATGAAAGTGCGGCGGTTAGTTATAATCGTGGGGATAGCAATGCTCGGTCAGTGGGAAATGTTAGGCGGCCCAGCGAAACGTTTGCCATCGCAAACGACGTCATCGATTTTGGCATTAAGCTTTATGGGCGTGATGTAAATAACGCCGAGGTTGAGCTATTCCCTGTGCCGCGCAATCCGTTGGGAACACCTCTTTTGGCGCCGCCCTCTACGGTTCCTTTTTCTTTTGCAGTGTCTCGTCGGGCGAGCGGATCTCCGGTTCCAGTTACCGGCGTGGCTCCAGTAACCTATGGTTATCCCACTGCCGCCGATGTCATGGTGCGCATTCTTACGCCGGAAGGCGTGCGGCTTATTCAAGCGATCGAGCGGGGGGATTTGACGCGTCCTCCTGAATATTCAAGTGCTGCTGAACATTGGTGGGGAGTCGCTATTCAAAACTCCAAAGTCTATACCCGTCGCATCGAGATCAAATCCTAGCCGCTCTGAGTCTCTGCGGCGACAAGGTTTTTGAAATACAGGCCGCGATCTGCGTGATTCGGCCTTTTTTGTGGGCGTAGTTTGCGATGCGGACAGCGCGGGGAGTAAGGGCAAGTGAGATCAGATCTCCTTCGGAGCGGCGGCGTTCCCGCCGCCGGACGGACCGCTAGGTCCGCCAACCAGCCCACCCGAGGGCGCGCTCACTGGTGTCCTGTCATCGAAATTTCTTCAGGAATGAATTGGCCGCAAAGAGGCTCAGAAATCGCAAAAACATACCGACGATCCGATATCTCCGGTTCCTTTTTTGCGTCTCTTGTGCCTTTTTGCGGCCATTCCCGATTGGACTAATTGAAGCTACTTCGGTGACGAGACACTCGCGTCCGGCGGCGGGGACGCCGCCGCTCCCGCCTATCGCTCTCCGCTGACATCTCTTCCGATTACACCCCGCAGCGCGATATACAATTGCTCCAAATCCACCGCCGATCTCATCTCTTGGGCGTGCCTACCCTGCGCTCCCTCCGGTCCACGCTTTGGCTTTATCTTAGCTTACTCGCGCTTTCCTTGGTCTGGCTGTTGCTAGATCGGCAGGGCTGGTTGCGGCCTTTGGAAAACTTATCGGTGGACGCCCGGTTTCAGGCGCGCGGGCCCATCGAGGCGCCGGTGCGGGTGGTCTATGTCGATATCGACACGGAGGCTCTGGAATCTTTTGGCAACTTCCCGTGGGAGCGCGGGATTTTCGCGCGGCTTTGCGAGGTCTTGATCCGCGAGGGCAAGGCCAAGGCGGTGGGCATAGACGTGGTGTTCTCCGACACCGGCATTCCCAACATCGCGGATCGCGAGAAGGTGGCGCGCGGCAACGCGGTGTTTGGTCGCTACCTTTTGCAGGCGCCCGAGGTCGTGCTGGCGGCGAGTTACGCGGGCCGGGGTTTGCGGGAGCTGGACGACGGCACGTTTATCAACGAGGGGCTGCCGATCGTCCGCGAGGGGGCGCGGGGCCGGCCGCCGGAGTCGCCGAGTTTCGATATCGGAGGCGGGGTGATCATCGCGCCGCCGAACATCGGTTTGATCGACACCTTGCTGGGCGATACGCGGCGCGTGCCGATTTTCGCGCCGGCCGAGGGGCGCGACTATCTGCAAATTTCGTTGGAGCTGGCGCGTCTGCATTGGGGGCTGCCGCGCGAGGCGGTGAGCATTGGGAAAAAACGTATCGATCTTACGGATACGACTGGGCGGGTGGTGCGGTCGATACCGCTGGTTCACGAGCAGATGGTCGATGTGAATTGGTTTTCGCAATGGCAGGACGATGACCGAAATCCGCGCGCGAGCGCGGCGATGGTTTTCACCGCGGCGCGGTATCTGGCGTCCAGCAATCCCGAGGCGGTGGCGGTGGGGCGGGAGTTTTTTGACGACGGTTTTTTCCAGGACGCCATCGTGCTGATCGGGCCGGTGGATCCTTTGTTGCAGGACGTGGCGCCGACTTCGTTCGACGCGACGCCGGTGCCGAAGGTCGGGGTGCATGGCAACCTGGTGAAGACCATCGTCTCGGGGCGTTTTCTGCATGTGACGCCGGATTGGGCGCTGGCGCCGATCACGATCGGGCTGGCGGCGCTGGTGGCAGGTTTGTTTGTGGGAGGTGATGGGCGGCGCAGCGCGGTGCTGCGCGCGGGGGCGTTGGTGTTGCTCGTCGGTTACGTGGTGGCGGCGTTCTGGTTGTTTGCGTCGTATGACGTGGTGTTGCCTTTGGTCGCGCCGGTGGGGGCGGCCTTGAGCGCGGCGATGGTGGGCGGGGCGACGCAGCTGGTCTTGGAGCAGAAACAAAAGAGCCGGATCAAGGGCATGTTCGGCGCTTATCTGTCGCCGGCGGTGGTGTCGCAAATGGTAGACTCGGGCAGCGAGCCGCGGTTGGGCGGGGTGGAGGAGGACATCACGGCGTTTTTCAGCGACGTGCAGTCGTTCTCCGCGTTTTCCGAGGTGCTTACGCCGCCGCAGTTGGTGGAGTTGATGAACGAGTATCTGACCGCGTGCAGCGACATCGTGCAGGCGGAGGGGGGCACTTTGGACAAGTATATCGGCGACGCGGTGGTGGCGATGTATGGCGCGCCGCTGTCGTT
>CAZOGV010000061.1:0-14657 GCA_964579225.1 uncultured Akkermansia sp.
CGCCGGCGTCCTCGATCTGGCGGCGGAGGGCGCCGGATTTGAGGGAGGAGAGGATCAGCTTGTTGTCGCCCCAGATGAGTTTGTTGGTCCAGCCCTTGAGTTGGTGGCCGGTGGTGTCCACGAGCTGATCCTCGGCGGCGGCTTCCTTGCGGGGTTCGTCGATGTGTTCGAGGGTTTGGAAGGGGAGGACGGCGGTGCAGACGTCGCGGGTCTTGCCGGCCCAGACGAGCTCGACCTCGCGTTTGTCGTCGAAGAGGAGGAAACGGTATTTCTCGGGCAGGGGTTTGCCGGCCTGGATGAGCTGGGTGAGGTCGCGCTTCTCCTGTTCGGAGAGTTCGTAGCGTTCGGAGGAGGGAGGGCGGGCCATGGGTGGGCCGACGGAGTCGGCAGTTTAAGGGGGAAGTTTAAGTTGAAAAAGGGGAAGGCCGAGGGGGCGGAATCAATCAGCCGTCAATTAGGGCAGAGAGCGTGTAAGATATTGAATGAAAATAGACTTTGGCCGATGGGGGCGGTGGGTCGGGGAGAAAACGGCGGGCCAATCAAATAAGCATCAAATAAGAATCGAATTTGCAGACCATTAAATTAAAGAGGGTTAGGTAAAATAGAATGGTGGTCAGAGGAGGCGAACAGGTGAAGCCATCCAATAAGCATTCAGGCTTGGGTTTTTGAATTAATGGGCGGGTGCTCAATTAAATGGGCGGTGTGCCATTTGGCGGTGAGCGAGGAAAAGCATGGAGCAGGAAAATGGGCGGGCGCTCATTGTTTTGGGGCATCGCCCATTTGGGGCTGCGCGGTGGGCAACCAGCGAGCACCGCGACCGGCACCGGTGGTGTGAACCAGCTTTTCTTGGCGCAGGGCCTCCATGAGACGTTTCGCTTGGTTACGGTCCAGTTGCGTTATTTGGCGGATATCGGCATTGCTGAGGCTACGGCGCTGAAGAGTCGTGAGCACTCTCGCTTTGAGGTTTTCCTGCGAAAGCCGGGCATCGCGATCGTAGTCAGGTTCGGTGCCCAAGGCGGCGTAAGCGGATGAGGTAAGCCGGAAGTATCGGCCCCGGCCGGTCGGGCCGCCGGACTCAATGAGACGGGCGTGGTTGGCGAGGCGGGCAAGAAGCTCGCGCGCGGCTTCGGTTGGTCGCTGGCATATCTCGGCGGCCTGGGCCACGTTGATCTCGCGATGCCGGGTCAGGAAGTGGATGACGAGGAGATCATCCACCGCGAGGTCAGGATGGCCATTTACCATCTCGATAAAAGCCCGACCGGCCTCCTGTGCCTTGATAGTGACCACGATGGACTGGCCGGTAGCGTGGTAATAAGGAGGCTCTTTGCCCTCCACGAGCAGATCACGGAAGGCGCGGCGAACACCGAGGTTGGCGGCATTGGCGAGGCGGGCGACGGTGAGCGCTTGAAAGAGGGCGGGGTAGCGGGGAGTGGAGGGGTGGTGGAGGATGTTTGCCGGTGTGATGTCGGCCAGGAACCCGCCGGGGTTGGAAAGTTCGAGGCGGTCGGGGTAAAGTTTGGCGACGACGCCGCCCGGGGTCGTGTAGTCGCGATGGACAAGGGCGTTGACCAGCAGTTCGCGGAGGGCGACGAGCGGATAGCGGGGGAACTCGGCATGCACAAGTTGGCCCGGCAGGGTGACGATGGGATTATGCGCTCCGATCAACTCTCGCAGGCGTCGAAGGGCGATGGTGAAGCAATCATGCCCGCGTTCCGCTTGCTCGTAGTCGGTGTCGGAGCGCATACGGAAAAAGCTCCAGTGGGAGTGGGGCAGGTGCTGGCGCAGCGGTTCGGTATGGCCGACAAGAACGAGCCCGGCCACGCGGAGAAAGCCGTCGTCCGTAAGCAGGCCAAGCGTGCGGAGCAGGTCGGCGTCGGGCAAAGCCGCGATGTCGGGAGCGGCCTGCATCTCGCGCATAAGGTCGCGCAGCACCTCGAGGCCGGCGGGGCGAACGAGTGTGCGCCAGTCACCGGGAACGGGTTCGGCGGAAAGTTCGACCCCGGCTTCGCGGCGGATGGCATCCATTTCCGCGAGGGACATACCGCGCAGTCCCTCGTCGAGCCGGATGAGATGTTTACCGTCTTGAGTGTGAAACCAAGCACCGCGAGGGCGAGGCGGGATCGTCATGGCTAGCACGGGGCCGTCGGGATGATCGAGGCGTGAAAAGTCCACACGGATGCGGGCGGCGTCGTAGATGCTCTGACGGATGTTAAGGAGCTCTGAGTCTGTGGGCCACGTGAAGGGCAGGATACGGCGCGGTATGCGATCACTTACCCCCATAAAAAGCCAACCACCGCCCGAATTGCCGATGCCAACGGCGTATTCGGCGAGTTCCTTGCGACCTAAGGTGTGTGGTTTGAACTCTACGCCCTCACCTTCGCGACGGTTTAGGCAGTCGATGAGTTGTTCTAGGGTGGGCACAGGCATAGTCCGGAGGCAGGCCTTATATTTTATACTCTGTGAACGCGGCGGCGAGGCCGGCGAAGGTGGCGGGCGGATGTTTCTCGAAGCCGTCTTGGTCAACGAAGACGAAGTCGTAGCGCACGGGCGGGGTGAGAGTGGCGTCGGCGGTGGTGGCGTCGGCGCACCATTGGCGGAGGCGGGCCATTTTTTGCGGGAGGTCGAGTTCCTCGCGACCCTTGGTCTCGACCAGCCAGACGGTGCCATCGGTGGTGCGAAGGATGAAGTCGGGCGTGTAGGTGGAGAGGTCGCCGTCGGCGCGGACGTAGTCGAGGCGGAAGCCCACGGCCAAGTAGTTTTTGGCGAAGGACTGGGCGTCGGGCGCGGTTTCGAGAAAGGCGGCGAAGGAAAGTTCGAGGCCGCCGGCGGAGGCCTCGCCGACGATGCGGTTGAAGACGGATTTTTTGGCGGCGAGAAACGGGCGGTGTTCGGTGCGGAAGGGGCGGGTGTCGCTGAGACGCAAGCGTGGGCCGGCGGCTTCGGGGGTGGCTGCGCCGGTGTCGCGCAGGGTGAGGGCGTTGATGGCGGTCTTGAAACCATCGAAGATAATCTTGCCTGCCTCGGGTTCGGAGAGGTTGCGCAGGACGACGGGGTCTTCGAGATCGACCGGCGTGGTGAACAGGTGATCGCGGATGAAGTCGCGGACGCGCGGGTAGATGACTTCGTAGCCGCTGACGAGGCGTAGGTCGTGGAGAAGCTGGCGGGCGAAGAAACCGACGACGGAGCGGTAGTCGGCGGGGCCGGTGCCGTCGAACTGCACGGTGTGGTGCACGGCGGCATCGAGCATGGTTTTGAAAACGATCTCACGCGTCTGCTCGGGGGTGAAGGGCTTGAGCGTGAGCTTGGAGTTGCCGAGCGCGGCGGGATCGAGGGCGGAGAGATCCTGGAATTCGCGTTGGTAGCGGCGAGTGAGACGCGGAAGCGAAATATCGAGCGCGGCGCGGTTCTTGGCGGGGTTGTCGGTCTCGACCTCGACGATGAGCGAATCTTTGCGGGTGCCTCCGTCGCCCATGCTGACGCGCTCGAAGGTGACGCCTTCGCTCTGGATGGATTCGACGAAGTCCATGAAGGCGGGAGTGCCGAGGACAGAGACGGTCTCCTTCACGTCGGAACCGAAATACATGCGGCGCAGGCCGCGGCCGAGGGTTTGCTCGGGGAGGATGTTGGACTTGGCGGCGTAGGCGCGCAGGCCGACGATGGTGGTGACGTTGCGCACGTCCCAGCCCTCCTTGAGCATCAGGACGGAGACGATGGCTTTGAAGGGGGATTTCCAGGAGTCGATCTCGTTGGACTGGCGACGGAGGAGCTCAAGTTCCTCCCGCTTTTTGCCGGTGGCGGATTCGGAGATGTCGCCGTTGTTTTTGGTGTGGATGACGAGAACACCACCCTGAAGTTCGGGGCAGATTTTTTCGAGGTGTGCGCCGACGTCGTCGCAGTTTTTGGTGTCGTCCACCATGACGAAGAGAACGGCTTTTTTGCCGAGCTTCTCGTGTTCGGCGTAGGATTTTTTCCATTCCTCGATGCCGAGACGGAGGTAGTCGTCGTATTTCTCGTGGAAGAGGGCGGACTTTTTATCGTGGAGCTTTTCGCGACTAGCCGCGTCGGGGAGGACGGGGTGTTTGACCACGTTTTGGTGGATGGCCTCGACGAGCGGGTAGTCGGAGACGGTCTGAACGAAAATGGCGCCGTTGTCGTGGCGGGGGGTTGCGGTGACGTCGATCTGGAGGGCTAGCCGGCGGTCTTTTTGGAGCATCCGATGGTGGATGTCTTGGATGGATTTGAACCAGGCCATTCGCTCATCGTGGATGTGGTGAGCCTCGTCGTTGAACACGGCGAGTTCATCGATTTCGCGGATGATTTCGCCGAGGTCGGCGGATGAATCGGTGGTTTTGCCAGCGGGCTTATTGCCGAAGGGTTCCAAGAAGTAGTTGCTGAGATCGTCGTCTTCGAGGGAGGGCGGCACGTAGTCGCCGAGATAGACGCGATGGATATTGGTCAGGAAAAGATTTCCGGTGGGGCGGACTATGCGGACGTCGTCTTGAAGGTGCAGCGTGAGCTGAAAATCATCACGCCAGTTGCGGCCATCGTGGCCGTTGTCGGGCAGGATGGGATCGTTGAAGAAGATTTTGAGGCCGTCGAAATCGGCGCGAAGGCGGTCGAGGACGATGATGTTGGGCGCGATGAGCAGAAAATTACGCGCGAGGGCGGAATCGCGCTCGTAGAGGCGATGATAAAAGCTCCACGCGATGAGTAAGGAGAGAACCTTGGTCTTGCCCGCGCCGGTGGCGAGTTTGAGCACGTAGCGGGGCCAATCCTCGGCGAACATGTTCGCCGATACGGAGCCGGAGGCATCGAAGCGCAGTAGGTCGAACTTGTCGCGAGCGCGGCGGACCTCGTGGAGCCAGATGGCGGTCTCAACGGCTTCGCGTTGGGCGAAGTAATATCGAAAAGGCGCGAGCGTGCCGGAGGCGGTTTCGAGCAAGTGTTCGGTCTCGAACCAGTGATTCAGCAAGGCGCGAGTGGTGGCGGAAGCACCGGCGTAGCCGGAGGCGCGCCATGTGTGGACCTCACGGCGGACGGAAGCTACCAGTGGGGGAAGGAGTTTTTCGTAGGCGGTGTCGCGCAGGGCCTCGTCGGCGGGGAACCAGCGATGCTCGGGGAGAAGCGGTTCGTAGGGAGAGGCCGGAAAGGACGGATGGAGGGCCATGCGCGAAAGCGGGGGAGCGAAGGAAGCGGGTCGAAAGGGCGTCGGCGCGAAAGGTCAGCCGAGCCAGGCGGCTAGTTTTTCGATGATGGAGTCGCGGGTGGGGCGGTAGGCTTGCTCGAGCTCGGGGGCGAAGGGGACGGGGATGTCGAGCGAGGCGATGCGGAGGGGCGGGGCTTCGAGTTCGAAGAACAGCTCCTCGGTGAGGCGGCTGACGAGCTCGGCGCCGAAGCCGTGGGTGCGGCGGCCCTCGTGCAGGACGCAGAGGCGGTGGGTGCGGGAAACGGACTCGCGGATGGCGTCGAGCTTGAGCGGCGAGAGGGCGCGGAGATCCCAGATTTCGACGGATTTTTCGTATTCGGTTTCCAGATACGCGGCGGCCTCGACGGCGAGGTGGGTCATCTCGCCGTAGGTGACGAGGGTGGCGTGCGCGCCGGGGCGGACGAGGCGGGGGTGCCAGACCTCGCGGTAGGCGGGGTTCCAGCGGATGGAGTGTTTGCCGCGGCGGTAGAGGGCCTTGTGTTCGAGGAGGAGGACGGGGTTATCGTCCTCGTAGGCGGCGAGGAGGGCGTCGAAGGCGTCCTGCGCGGTGCTGGGGTAGAGGGCCTTGATGCCAGGCATGCCGAGGAAGAGGGCTTCGAGTTCCTGGGAGTGGAAGGAGCCGAAGGTGAGGCCGCCGCCGCAGGGGAGACGGAAGACGAGGGGGACCTTGGCGCCGGAGCGGAACTGGTAGGTGGCGGCGTTTAGGGTGATCTGGGTTACGGCCTCGGTGGAGAAGTCGGCGAACTGGAACTCCTCGATGGGGCGGTAGCCGCCGAGGGCGAGGCCGATGGCGTAGCCGGTGCAGGCGGATTCGGCGAGGGGGGTGTTGAAAACGCGGGCGCGGCCGTGGGCGGCGAGCAGGCCTTCGGTGATTTTGAAGGCGCCGCCGTAAACGCCGATGTCCTGACCCATGAGGACGGCCTCGGGGCGTTCGCGGAGGATTTTTCCATGGGCGTGGGTGAGGGCCTGGGCGAAGGTGATGTTGTCGGCGTGGTCGGCGTCGGCGGTGACGGTGGGTTGCCAGGCGATGGGGGTGGACTCGGGAGCGTAGGCGTCGGCGGGGAGGCTGGCGGGGGAGGGGCGGCCAACTTGTAGGGAAACTTGGATACAGGCTTCGATCCAGGGGTGGAGTTCGGCGTCGATGGCGTCGAGGGCGGTGGCGTGGCCGGCGGCGGCGAGTTGGGCGCGGAATTTGGGGAAGGGGTCGGAGGCCTGGATGGCGGTGTTTTGCTCGGGGGTGAGGTAGTCGCAGGTGTCGTAGGCGGCGTGGCCGCGGAGGCGGGCGACCATGGCCTCGACGAGGATGGGGCGTTTCTCGGCCCGGGCGCGCTGGAGGGCGGCGGCGAGGGTCTGGGCGGAGCCGACGGGGTCGGCGAGGGTGTCGATGCGGAGGCCTTCGATGCCGTAGGCGGCGGCGCGTTTCCAGAGCTCGACCTGCGGAGCGTATTGTTCGCTGACGGGGGTGGAGTAGGCGTGGCCGTTATTCTCGATGATGAAGACGACGGGGAGGGAGAGCAGGGCGGCGAGGTTGAGGGTCTCGTGGATGTCGCCGGTGGAGGAGCCGCCGTCGCCGAAGAGGGCGTAGCCGAGGGCGGGGAGGCCGGAGCGGCGTTGGGCGTCGGTGCGGCCGGCGACGTTGGAAATCATGGCGCCGAGATGGGAGATCATCGGCAGGGAGCGGTTGGCGGGGTCGCCGTGGTGGACGTTGCCTTCGCGGGCGAGGGTGGGGCTGTCGGCGTTGGCGAAGTATTGGTTGAGGTGTTCGCAGAGGTGTCCGCCCCAGATGAGGTGTCCGCCGAGGTCGCGGTGGGTGAAGGAGACGACGTCGATGCTTTTGTCGGCGAGAAGGGCTAGGGGGATGATGAGGGATTCGTTGCCCTGGCCGCCGGTGACGGTGCCCTTCATGAGGCCCTGGCGGAAGAGCTCGAGGATGCGGTTGTCGACCCGGCGGGCGAGGGAGGCCCAGGTGTAGATGCGGAGCAGGGCGGCGGGCGTGGGGGTAGGGCTGAGCTCGTCGGCGCGGAGGTCGCGGTGGTCGAGGCAGGAGGGCGCGGGAGGGAAGGATTTCGACATGGGTCCTGCCGCAAACGGTGGGGGCGGAGGAGGGTAGGGCAAGCCCGCTCAGCGCGGGTCGAGGACGTGGAACATCACCCAATAAATGACGGCGAGGGCGGCGGCGGCGAAGCCGGCGAGGAGGGCGATGCTATCGCCGGTGCGGGGGAGGAGGCGAAAGTAAACAAAGGCGAGCGGCAGGGCTACGAGAGCGACCACTCCGGCGAAGAGAAGACGACGGCGAATGTAGGGGCCGATATCGGCGCGGGCCTGGCGTTTATCGACGGCTTTTTGCACGGCGGCGTTGCCGCGCAGGAGTTCTTGAATGTCAACGGGAGCGGAGTCGGCGTCGGTTTGGATGTTGGTGGCGTGAAATTTGGCGACGCCGAGCTTGGGCGTGGTTTTGGCGACGAAGAGCAGCTCGTGGAGTTCGGGCCAATCGCGAATGGGGCGCCAGGGCTCGGGCGGTTGCACAATGGCGCGCACGGGGGTGTCGGGATTGATGACGCGGATCTCGGCTTTTTGGCGGAGAACGGTGAGGCTGTGAGGGCCGGTGACTTGGTCGCCTTCGACGAGTTGGTAGGTGGGATGCATGCGGAGTGCCTCCACAGCATGCCGGAGGATGAATGAGGAGGCAAGTGGGCGGGAGATTTCGGCCGGGAGATTTCGGCGGCGGCGCGGGGGATGCGTTTACGGTCGGAGGCGGTCAGGTTGACGACCCAGCGGCGGGCGTCGTGTTGGTAGCGAACGCGGGTGCGTGGTCTTCGCAAGCGAAGCCCCTACGCGGAACTTAGAGGGCGGCGGACTGGGCGCGCTGGATGGCGGAGGCGAGGTAGTAGTGTTGCGACGCGAAGGCGGGGGCGTCGGCGGGGCGGGGCGGACGGAGGTAGGCGCCGCCGGCGGTGAGGATGCGCGCGGTCTCGTTGTCTTGAAGCTCGATGGCGAAGAGTTCGTCGGTGATCCAGCGGCGGAGGGCGGGGTCGAGCAGGGGGAAGACGACCTCGATGCGGCGGAAGAAATTGCGCGGCATCCAGTCGGCGCTGCCGGCGTAGATGGCGGGTTCGGCGCCGGCGTTGTGGAAATAAAAGGCGCGGATGTGTTCGAGGTAGCGACCGACGATGGAGCGCACGCGGATGTTTTCCGAGAGGCCCTTGACGCCAGGCACGAGGCAGCAGACGCCGCGGATGATGAGGTCCACCTGCACGCCGGCGCGGGAGGCGGCGTAGAGGGCGTCGATGACGGCCTGGTCCACGAGGGAGTTCATCTTGGCCATGATTTTGGCGGGGCGGCCGGCGGCGGCGTTTTCGGTCTCGCGACGGATGAGCTCGAGGATGCGGCGGTGAAGGGTGTAGGGCGCGACGATGAGGTATTTGAATTCGGGAGCGCGGCCGAAACCGGTGAGGGCGTTGAAGAGGTTGGCGGCGTCGGAGGTGAGTTCTTCGCGGGCGGTGAAGCAGCTGAGGTCGGTGTAGATTTTGGCGGTGCGGGGGTTGTAATTGCCGGTGCCGAGGTGGGCGTAGCGGCGGAGTTTACCGTCGGTCTCGCGGCGGACGACGAGGGCGACCTTGCAGTGGGTTTTGTGGCCGACGAGGCCGTAAACGACATGCACGCCGGCCTCCTCGAGCTGGCGCGCCCATTGGATGTTGTTGGCTTCGTCGAAGCGGGCTTTGAGTTCGACCAGAGCGGTAACCTGTTTGCCGTTGCGCGAGGCTTCGATGAGGGCGCGGACGAAGGGGGAGTCGCCGGAGGTGCGGTAGAGGGTTTGTTTGATGGCAAGGACGCGAGGATCGCGCGCGGCCTGTTCGACGAAATCGACGACGGGGGTGAAGGAGTCGTAGGGGTGGTGGAGGAGGATGTCGCGCTCGCGGAGGGTGTCGAAAATGAGGGCGGGCTCGCGGAGCGGGGATAGATTGACGGGGGTGAAGGGCGGATACTTGAGGTCGGGGCGGTCGATGTCGCCGACAGCCATGAGGCGCAGGATGTTGATGGGGCCTTCGAGGCGAAAGACGTATTCGTGCGAGAGGTCGAGGTGGTTGCAGAGGGTGGCGAAAATCTGATCGTCCACACCGTCCTCGATTTCGAGACGCACGGCGGCGCCGCGGCGGAGGTTGCGTAGTTCTTCCTCGATTTTTTTAAGGAGGTTTTCGGCCTCCTCCTCGTCGATGTAGAGGTCGCTGTTGCGGGTGACGCGGAAGGCGTGGGCGCCGTTGATTTTGTAGCCGGGGAAGAAGTCGGCGGCGCAGAGTTTGATGATGTCGGAGAGGAAAACGAAGCGGCGTTCGCGTTGGTTGCCTTCGGCGGTGTTGAGCGGGACGAGGCGAGGGAGGATGCGCGGGACGGGGAGGACGGCGAAGTGACGGTCGTTCTCGGGGGTGGAGGGGTCGTCGAGGGAGACGACGATGTTGAGGGTTTTGTTGCCGAGCTGGGGGAAGGGGTGCGATTGGTCGATGGCGAGCGGGGTGAGCACGGGGAAGACTTGCTCTTCAAAGTAGGTGCGGATCCAGGTGAGTTCGCTGGCGTTGAGATCGGCGGGGGTGGCGAAGGTTATGCCCTCCTGGGCGAGGGCGGGGACGAGGAGTTCGCGCCAGCAGTGGTATTGATCATCCACGAGGGAGGCGACGACGCTGTGGATGCGGCGGAGTTGTTCGCGCGGGCCGAGGGCGTCGATGCCGCCGGCGTTGGGGATGTCGTTGTCCACTTGCTGGATCAGACCGGCGACGCGGATCTCGAAAAACTCGTCGAGATTGCTGGAGACGATGGCGAGGAACTTGACGCGTTCGAGGAGCGGGTGGCGGTCGCTCTGGGCTTGTTCGAGGACGCGACGGTTGAAGGCGAGCCAGCTGAGTTCGCGGTTGAAGTAGGCGGCCTTGGTGCGGACGGAGGACGCTCCGACGGGCTCGGGGTGGTTGTCGGGTTCGAGCACGGCTTTGTCGTCGGGGAGCGCGGGTGCGTTGGCGGCGGATTCGGGCGCGACGGTAGGCGTGGGCGCGGATGTGGCGGCGGCGGGCGCGGGGGAAGAGGAGGCGGAGGAGGCGGGAGATTTGCGGCGACGGGTAGCCATACGAGATTGGAAGGGAAGGGGACCGGACGGGAGGCGTCGGGTTGAGACGAGAAGAATGCGTGGTGTAACCGCTTTTTTACCTGCTCCGGCGGCGGGGCGCGGGCGCGAGGGTCCAGATGGTTTTAGGGTTGGTGAAGGCGAGCACGCCGGGGCGGCCGAGTTCGCGGCCGAGACCGGAGGCCTTGCTGCCGCCGAAGGGCACGGCGACGTGGGAGCGGACGGCGTGGTTGATGAACACCATGCCGGCCTGGAGGCGCGGGGCGATGTGGGCGCGGGCGTGGCGGGCGTCGCGGGTGAAGATGGCGGCGCCGAGGCCATAAGCGGTGCGGTTGGCGGCGGCGATCATGGCATCGGTGTCGGGCGCGATCTCGACGGAGGCGACGGGGCCGAAAAGTTCCTCGTCGGCGGCAGGCATGCCGGGGACGACGTCGGCGAGCACGGTGGGTGGATAAAACGCGCCCGGGCCTTCGGGGAGGACGCCGCCCATGACGAGGCGCGCGCCGCGTTTCACGGAGCGGATGACCTGGGCGTGAAGTTCATCGCGCAGATCGGCGCGGGCGAGCGGGCCGAGATGGGTGCCGGGGGCGAGCGGGTCGCCGACCTGGTAGGCGGCCATGGCGACGGCGAGCAGGCGGATGAACTCGTCGGCGACGCGGGCGTGGGCGATGAAGCGTTTGGCGGCGATGCAGCTCTGGCCGTTGTTGACGAGGCGGGCGGCGGCGCAGGCGGTGGCGGCGGCGGGGAGGTCGGCGGCGGGGAAAATCAAATACGGATCGCTGCCGCCGAGTTCGCCGACGAAAGGTTTGAGGGCTTGGCCGGCGAGGGCGGCGACGCGGCGGCCGGCCTCGGTGCTGCCGGTGAGGGTGACGCCGCCGACGCGCGGGTCGGCGATAAGCGGGGCGATGGCGGCGGAGGGAGCGACGATGCAATCAAAGACGCCGGTGGGCAGGCCGGCGCGGCGCGCGAGGGCGCAGAGGGCGAGGGCGCAGCCGGTGACGTTGGCGGCGTGTTTGAGGAGGAGAACGTTGCCCGCGATGAGGGCGGGTGCCGCGGCGCGGACGACCTGCCAGAGCGGGTAGTTCCACGGCATGATGGCGAGCACGACGCCGATGGGCTCGGGCACGACCTCGACGCCGCGCGGGGCGAAGGGGGGGATTTCGGGGCGGAGGAAGGCGGGGCCGTGTTTGGCGAAGTGGCGGAGGGCGTCGGCGCACTTGGCGATTTCGGCGAGCGAGTCGGAGAGAGGTTTGCCCATCTCGGCGGTGACGAGGGTGGCGAGATCGGCGCGTTCGCGGTGAAGGGTTGCGGCGAAGGCGCGCAGGTGTAGGGCGCGGGCGGCGGGCGCGAGGGCGCGCCACGCGGCGGCGGCGGAGTGGGCTGCGGCGAGCCGGGCCTCCATCTCGCGCTTCGAGTGGGCGGCGTGTCGGGCGATGGTTTTGCCGGTCGCGGGGTTTACGGAAACGAGCGCCATAAGGGGCGGATGTTGCCGGGGGGCGGGAAGACGGGGCAACGCAGAATGCGCGCGGACGAGGTTTATGGGGCGTAACAGGAACGGAAGTCAGGACCGATGATTACTGGGAGCGCCGGCATCCTGCCGGCTTGTGCGTTCAGAAAGCAGGCTGGAAGCCAGCGCTCCCGGTAGGCTGCATCGCTTTGTGTTGCACCCGAGTTTACGGGGCGTTCGCGAACAGGTGGCGGACTGCGCTGGTCTCGGGCGAGTGGGGGCGGAATTTGTGCGCGTCGAGAGTGCAGACGGGCATGACGCCCATGAGGGCGTTGGTGAGGAAGACCTCGTCGGCGGCGAGGACCTCGGCGAGGGTTAGCGGGGTTTCGTGGGCGCGTTCGGGGCCGATGAGGGCGAGCACGCGGGCGCGGGCGACGCCGGGGAGGATGCCGGCGGAGAGCGGCGGGGTGTGGGCGTGGCCGTCTTTGACGATGAAGAGACTGCTGGCAGAACCTTCGAGCACGCGGCCGGCGGGGGTGACGAAAAGGGCCTCGTCGTAGCCGGCGGATTTGGCGGCGCGGCGAGCGAGGATGTTTTCCAGGTAGTTGAGGGATTTGTGCCCGGTGAGGCGTCCGTCGCGCTCGCCTTGGCGGAAGGTTTGCACGCGGAAACCGCGCAGGTAGTCGGGCGCCGAATACGGGAGGGTGCGCGCGGTGATGAGTTCGCCGGTGCGGTTGAGTTCGCGGTAGCGGGCGACCTTGACGGCGGCGTTGGGCAGGCGGGCGGAGGCGAGCAGGCGGGTGATGCGTTGGCCGAGCTCCTCGACGCAGGGCGGGGACGCGAGGTCGAGCGCGGCGCAGGAGGCGGCGAGGCGCGCGTGGTGGGCGGCGAGGTGGAGGGCCACGCCATTGTGGGCGCGCAGGGTCTCGAACACGCCGTGGCCGAACAGGAAACCGTCGGAGAGCGCGGAGACCTTGGCTTGGGCGGCGGGGAGGAGTTCACCGTCGAGGAGGACTTGGGGGGCTAACGACATGTGTCGTAATGACCAATGACGAATGACCAATGACCAATGAAAAAAACGCGGAGGGGTTAGGCGTTTGTGAGGGCTTGGTGCATCGCGCGGCCTTTGTGGAGGGTTTCCTCGTATTCGGCGGCGGGGTCGCTGTCCCAGGTGATGCCGCCGCCGACGTGGTAGCTGGCGCGACCGCTGGCGCAGGTGATGGTGCGGATGGCGATGGCGAGATCGGCGTCGCCGTCGTAGCCGAGGTAGCCGAGCGCGCCGGTGTAGGCGTGGCGGCGGGAGGGTTCGAGTTCGGCGATGATCTGCATGGCGCGGATTTTTGGCGCGCCGCTGATGCTGCCGCCGGGGTGTAGGGCGCGAAGGGCATCGAAGCGGTCGAGGCCGGGGGCCAGCTCGGCGCGCACGGTGGCGACGAGGTGATGCACGGTGGCGTAGGTTTCGAGGTCGTGGCGGGCGGCGACGTGGACGGTGCCAGGGGAGGCGACGCGGCCGAGGTCGTTGCGCGCGAGGTCGAGGATCATGAGCAACTCGGCGTGGTCCTTCGCGCTGGCGAGGAGCGCGGCACGTTGGGTGGCGTCGGCGACGGGGTCGGCGAGGCGGGCGACGGTGCCCTTGATGGGGCGGGTTTCGAGGGTGCGACCGGAAACGCGAAGGAGGCGTTCGGGCGTGCTGGAGACGAGCTGGAAGTCGCCGAAGTCGAGGAAGGCGGCGTGGGGCGCGGGGCTGAGCGCACGCAGGCGGGCGTGGAGCGCGGCGGCGGAGCCGGAGAAGGGCGCGGTGAAGCGGTGGGTGAAGTTGACCTGATAGGTGTCGCCCGCGGCGATGTAGGCGCGGATGCGAGCGATGGCGTCGGCGTAGGCGGCGGGAGAAAGATCGGGCGTGAGCGGGCCGACGGTGTAGGTGTGGGCGGAGGTGGCGGAGGAAGGGGAAGTGACGAAGGCGCGGAGGCGGGCAAGGGACTCGGCGTCCGGGGCGACGAGGGTGGTGACGTTGGTGGCGTGGTCGTGGACGAGGGCGGTGTCGTAAAAGGCGAAGGCGAGGTCGGGCAGGCCGAGGTCGTCGGAGGCGGGAGAAGGCACGCGTTCGAGGGCGGCGCCGTATTCATAACCCAAATACCCGATGGTGCCGCCGACGAAGGGCAGGCCGGGGATCGGAGCGACTGCGCGGGCGGCGAGTTCGGCGCGGAGGCGTGGGAGGATTTCGGGGCCGCCGCGCAGGACGAGCGAGGGTTCGCAGGCGAGGATGCTGTGGCGGGCGGCGGAGGAGGGCAGGGCGGTGTCGAGAAACGCGCAGCCGGGGCGCGCGGCGAAGGCGGGGAAAAGTTCGGCGGGAGGCGGGCAGGCGCCGGGCGGCAAGACGAGGGTGAGCGGCGGCGGACGCATGGGCTCAGGCGGGGAGGCGGCGGACGCCGGACTGGTCGAGGAGGGCGAGGTGTTGCGCGAGGGTGCGGCCGGCGAGGACGAGGTCGGGCGCGAGGTCGCAGAGCGGGGCGAGGACGAAGGCGCGGTTGAGCATGGCGGGATGCGGGAGGGTCAGGCGTTCATCGTGCAGGGCACGGTCGCCGAAGAGGAGGATGTCGAGGTCGAGGGTGCGGGGGCCCCAGCGTTCGCGGCGGACGCGGCCGCGGGCTTGCTCGATGGCGAGGCAGGCGTCGAGCAGGGCATGGGGCGCGAGGGCGGTGGCGAGGGCGACGGTGGCGTTCAAGTAATTTTGTTGGCCAGCGGGGCCAAGGGGGGAGGTCTCGTAGCGGGCGGAGCGGGCGAGCACGCGGGTGCCGGGGAGGGCGTCGAGGGCGGCGCAGGCGGCGTCGAGGTGGGCGTGGCGGTCGCCGAGGTTTGAACCGAGGGCGACGTAGGCGGTGGCGGGGGAGGGC
>CAZOGV010000062.1:0-14577 GCA_964579225.1 uncultured Akkermansia sp.
ATCGGCGACTCCGTCATCTACAAGCTCACCCTCACCAACACCTCCGGGGCCGCCTTCAACTTCACTTTCATCGACGATTTCCTACCTCCCGCTTTCCGCTACGAATCCGGCACCACCCGCCGCGACGGCGTCACCGTCGCCGACCCCGCCGGCGCGCCCGGTCGTAACCTGCGTTTCCCCGTCGGCACACTCGCCGACGGAGCCAGCGTCACCTTCACCTACCGCGTGCGCCTCACCTTCGGCGCCGAAAAAGGCGACGGCATCAACACCGCCCAAGCCACCAGCTTCGGTCCGCCCATCCTCGTCAGCAACGTCGCCCGCGCCCGCGTGAAAGTCGGCGAGGGCGTCTTCGATTCCCGCAGCGTCATCATCGGCACCGTCTTCGTCGATCTCGACGGCAACGGCGTGCAAGACCCCGGCGAGCCCGGCGTGCCCGGCGTGCGCCTCATCCTCGAGGACGGCACCTACGTCATCACCGATCCCGAGGGCCAATACTCCATCTACGGCCAGCGCCCGATCACCCACGTGCTGAAGCTCGATCCGCACACCCTGCCGCCTGGTGCCAAGCTCGGCGGCGTCGCCACCCGCTTCGCCGGCGACCCCGGCTCGCGCTTCATCGACCTCAAGCGCCACGAACTGCACAAAGCCAACTTCCTCCTCGTCGAGCCCACCGAGGCCCTGCTCGAAGCCGTCGCCGCCCGCCGCGCCGCCGCCGACACCTGGCGCCCCGAAATCTCCGGCCTGCTCGACCGCGCCCTCACCGCCGACGGCCGCCTGCTCGAAACTAACGACGTCCGCGGACGCGAGGCCGCCGGCATCGTCTCCGGACGCGGCGCGTCACCCGTGCCCGCTCCCTTCGTGGCCGTTCTCCCCGAAGGCACCCTCACCCCGGGCAACTCCAACCTGCCCCCGAGCCCCATCGCCTCCGTCCCGTCCCTCGAACTCGAAAAAATCGTAGCCGACCTTGCCGACGGTGAACCGGGCTTCATCGATCTGCGCGACGGCGATGTGCTGCCCCGCAACCGCGCCACCGTCCGCATCAAGGGCCACCCCGAGTCCACCCTCACCCTCCTCGTCAACGGCGAGCCCGCCCCCGAGTCCCGCATCGGCAAACGCGTCAGTCAGGCGAGCCCCGCGCTCCAGGCCGCCGAATACGTCGCCCTGCAACTCCGCGCCGGCCCCAACCTCCTCGAACTCGTGCAGTCCGATCTCTTCGGCAACGAGCGCGAACGCCGCGCCATCACCGTCATCGCGCCCGGCGAACTCGCCCGCCTGCGCATGTATTTCTCCAACGAGGCCCCCATCGCCGACGGTAGCACTCCCGTCGAGGTCGAGGTCGACGTCGAGGACAAGGACGGCAACCCCGTCACCGCCGGCATGCCCGTCACCCTCGAAGCCACCCTCGGCCGCTGGGACGTCGAGGATATGAACCTCAACGAGCCCGGCGCCCAGGTGTTCCTCAGCGGCGGTCGCGGCACCTTCCGCCTCCTGCCTCCCCTCGAGCCCGGCGAGGCACGCCTCGCCATCTCCAGCGGCGATCTCAAGGACGAACGCCGCCTCGCCTTCCTGCCCGAGCTCCGCCCCATGGTCGCCGTCGGCGTCATCGAAGGCCGCTTCGCCCTGAACCGCCTTTCGCGTAACAACATTCTCCCGCTCGATCCCGGCGACGCCTTCGAAGAGCACCTCCGCGAATCCGCCGGCATCGGCTCCGACGGCACCGCCTCCGGTCGCGCCGCCTTCTACCTCAAGGGCAAGATCCGCGGCGACACCCTCCTCACCATCGCCTACGATTCCGACAAGCGCCGCGACGACCAGCTGCTCTTCCGCGACCTCGACCCCGACGCCTTTTACCCCGTTTACGGCGACTCCTCCGTGCGTGGCTACGACGCCCAATCCACCGGCAAGCTCTACGT
Source organism: uncultured Akkermansia sp. (assembly GCA_964579225.1). Lineage (GTDB taxonomy): Bacteria > Verrucomicrobiota > Verrucomicrobiia > Opitutales > Opitutaceae > IMCC26134_A. The sequence goes on from CAZOGV010000062.1 coordinate 1,914, forward strand.
CCGCATCGACCGCAACCGCTCCTACTTCCTCCTCGGCGACTACAACACCCGCGCCACCGAAGAAGTCCGCCAACTCGGCAACTACAACCGCTCCCTCAACGGCGTGCGCCTCCACCACGAGACCTCGCGCTTCAAGGGCGACATCTGGGCCAGCGACGATTCCACCACCCAGATCATCCGCGAGATTCCCGCCAACGGCACCTCCGGCCCCTTCAACTTCCAGGCCGGCTCCGGCATCCTCGGGTCCGAAGTCGTCGAGGTGCTCGCGCGCGATCGTAATCAGACCTCCGTCATCCTCTCCATCCGCCGCCTCGTTCGTAACACCGACTACGAATTCGAGCCCTTCACCGGCCGCCTCCTCCTCCGCCGCCCGCTCCCCTCGGTGGATGAAAACTTCAACCCGCAATCGCTGCGCATCACCTACGAAACCGAGAGCGCCTCGGGTGAACGCTTCTGGGTCTATGGCGGCGACGCCCGCGTGAAGTTGCACGACCGCGTCGAGATCGGCGGCTCCTTCGCCCGCGACGAAAATCCCCTCCAGCCCTACGAACTCCAAAGCGTGGACGGCACCGTGCACATCGCCTCCGGCACCTGGATCATAGCCGAAGGCGCGCGCAGCGACAGCTTCGCCAACGGCGTGGGCCTCGCCGGCCGCGTCGAGATCCGCCACCAGTCCGCCCTCACCGACGCCCGTATCCACTACGGCATTACGGAGGCCGCCTTCGACAATCCCTCCTCCACCCTCAACGCCGGCCGCATCGAGGGCGGAGCCAAGGTCACCCGCACCATCGCCGACCGCACTCGCCTCATCGGCGAGGCCATCCATACCGAGGATCAATCCTCCTCCGGCAAGCGCCAGGGCGTGCGCGTCGATATCGCCCACACCCTCCAAAACCAGGTCACCCTCACCGCCGGCGCGCGCGTCAGCGAAGAGACCGTCACCCCCGCCAACCCCGCTCCCGGCCCCGGCGGGCCCGCCACCACCTCCGATATCTCCGTGCGCAGCCTTCGCGTCCGCGTTGACACCCCCGTGCCTCACCACCCCCGCGCCGCCGTTTTCGCCGAATACGAGCAGGACGTCGTCGAAATCGACCAGCGCATGATCGCAGGCGGCGGCTCCTGGCAGGCCAACGACAAGACCCGCCTCTACGCCCGCCACGAATTCATTTCCTCCCTCGGCGGCTCCTTCGAGCTCAACCAGACCCAGCAAAACAACCGCACCCTCGTCGGCGTCGAGACCGAGTATCTGCGCGACGCCCATTTCTTTAACGAATACCGCGTGCAGAACGCCATCGACGGCGGCCAGGCCGAGGCCTCCACCGGTCTGCGCAACGGTTGGCAAGTCGCAGACGGCCTTCGCCTCAACACCACCTTCGAGCGCGTCACCCCCATCGACGGCACCGCCGTCGCCTCCCGCGAATCCACCGCCGCCACCATCGCCGCCGATTACACCGCGCCCGAGGATTGGAAAGCCACCGGCCGCGTCGAAGGCCGCTGGTCCGAAACCACCGACACCTACCTCAACACCTTCGGCTACGCCCGAAAGTTGAACGATGAGTGGACCTTCCTCGGCCGCACCATTCTCAACGTCCAGCACAACGCCGCCGCCGAGGATCTCCTCCAAGGTCGCGTGCTCGGCGGCTTCGCCTGGCGTCAGCACGGCAAGGACGAATGGAACGCCCTCTTCCGCTACGAATACAAATACGAGGACGGCTCCATCGACCTCGCCCCCGATGGCTTCGGCCTCCGCCGCCAAGTCCACCAGGCCGCCGTCACCACCAATTACCAACCCGAGCGCGACTGGATTTTCTCCGCCACCTGGGCCGGCAAATTCGTCAGCGAACGCTGGGGCAACGGCGACCCCGACGCCGACTACTTCGCCCAACTCCTCGCCGGCCGCATCCTCTACGACATCACCGAGCGCTGGGACGCCGGCCTCAACCTCGGCGTCACCTTCTCCGATTCCTTCCAGAACGTCCGCTACGCCGTCGGCCCCGAGATCGGCTACCGCTTTAAGCGCAACGTCCGCATCGGTCTCGGTTACAACGTCGTCGGCTTCACCGATCGCGACTTCGACACCACCGCCACCGCCGAAGGCCTCTTCCTGAGCCTCCGCATCAAGTTCGACGAAAACCTTTTTAAGTGGGCGCGCTTCGGCGATGACCGCTCCACTGACGCCAAGTAATCTCTGCAATGCCTCGCACCGCTCCTCGCTTCCTCCGCTCCCTTTTCGCCCTCGCGCTTCTGCTCGTGGTCGGCGCGGGCGCGCTACGTGCGCAGTCGGCCTTCATCGGTGCGCCTGAGATGACGTTCACTCCCGCTGGCAGCGGTGCGCGCACATCCCTCGATATCGGCGGCGTTTGGAACAGCGCCACCAACACCGAGGTGACGACTACCACGGGTGACAGCATTACGCTGGTTTACACCAACACCGGCGGAGCTACCGCTTTCGACCTCTCCCTCGACACCGTCCTGCCCGCCAACGTCGAATACGTGCCCGGCTCGATCAGCTACAGCTCCACTACGACGATCCCCGGCAATACCATCACAACCAACGGCATCGACACCTCGGTGCCCGGCACTCTCCGCTTCCGCCCCGGCACCGCCAACGCCCCCGCCGGCACCGGCTTCGACCTCGAAGCCGGCGCGACCCTCACGATCAATTTCGGCATCCGGGCGACCACCGCCGCCACCGCCGGCACCGTCCCCCTCACGCATGGCCGCCTCTTCGCTACCACCAATGGCGGCGCCCTCTCCGTCGGCCCCTTCACCACCAGCCAGCCCCTCCTCATCCGCGCCGGTGACACCATCATCACCAGCACCACGACCACCCCGGTCCGCGCCCTCGGCCAAGACGCCACCTTCACCCTCACTGTCACCAACACCGGCCTCGGCGGCGTGTTCGACGCCACCATCGATGAGTCCGCCATCGGTGCCGGCCTCTCCCTGGTCTCGCTGACGCCCGTATCTCCCGCCGTGCCCGCCCCCGTGGTCGTATCGGCGACGCAGCTCCGCATCCCCTACCTCGCCCCCGGTGAGACCTTCGTCGCCACCGCCGTCGCCACCGTCGTGGATTGCGATAACATCGTGAACCTCGCTTCCAGCGTTCACCGCGCCGACAGCACCGCCGTCACCACTTCGTTGCCTATCGAGCTCGATTTCACCGTCCCGCTCGTCGCCGTCACCGCCCCCGCGGTCACGCTCGACTACATCACGCCCGTCACCGTCACGGTGAACATCCAGAACACCGGCCTAGGCAACGCGCGCTCCTTCACGCTCGATTCCAGCCTCGAGAGCCTCCCCCTCACCGTCTCCAACGTCTCCGCCGGCTGGACCTACACCCCGGCCACCGGCGTGTTCACCCGCACCGCCACGAGCGGCGCGATCGGAATAGGCGCCAACGTCGAGCTCACCTTCGACGTCACCGCGACCGATATTTGCACCTCCTCCGGTGCCGGCACCGTCCGTTACAACACCGCCTACACCAACGATTGCGGCGACCCCTACTCCATTCCCCTCGCCTTCGGCACGATCAACCCGCCCACCAATACCCCCACGCTCACACTCACCAAAGACGTGACCCCAGGTAGCATTTCCGTCGGCGGAGCCGGCACCTTCACGCTCACCCTCTCCGCGACCAACCTCGCCAACCTCTCGGGCACCGACGTCGTTGTGCAAGAAGTGCTGCCCCCGGAGGTGATTCTCGCTACCGTCGTGCCCTCCATCGGCACCTGGAACAGCGGCACCCAGCAATGGACCGTCCCCCTCGCCTCCCTCGGCGCCGCGCAGACGCTCACCATCCCGTTCATGCTGCTGGACGACCCCTGCCTCGGCGGCAGGTCCATCGTCAATAGCGCCTCGACCTCCGTCGTCACCGTGCGCGGCTGCACGCTCAACCCCTCCGCCAACGCCACCTTCGTTGTCCCCAACGTCCCCGCCGATTCCTCTAGCTCAGCCCCGGCGGGCGTTTATGAGACCGGCACCGTCTCCGCTGATAACATTCGCACCGGCGACGAAGGCGACTTCGCCCCCTTCCAGTCGAGTTACGGCTTCCAAGCCGGCTACCCCGGCACCTGGGCCGGCTCTACCTTCGAAAACGCCCTCGGCGATAATACCAACATCTCCCGCGTCGGCACCACACTCACCGTCTCCGGCGTGCGCGTGAGCACCAACGCTCCCCTCTTCACCAATGTCGTCGTCCCCTCCGGCTCCATCACCAACCTCCCCACTGGCGGTTTCCGCATCGACCTCGGATTCCTCGCCGGGGCCGCGTTCTTTAACGGCGCCAACATTTCCGACTCCCGCATCATCTTTAATTATCAGGTCAACGCGACCGACGCCGTGACCGGCGGTGCCGCCAGCGCCACCATCACCACCATCCCCACCCTCCAGCTCGCCAACGTCGTCCCCGGCCCCGGCGTGGACCCGCAGTGCTCCACCACCCTTAAGACTCAGTTCGCTGACTTCCTGCCCGTCACCTTCGTCCGTGCCGTGGCCAGCGTCGCCATCACCGCGCCCGCCACCATCGAGGTCTGCAAAGACGAGCTCGTCACCCTCACCGTCTCCAACGCCAACAACGCCCAGCCCTCGCGCAACCTCCGCGTCACCTTCCAGCAAGGCGCGGCCTTCGCCTACGACACCGCCTTCACCCCCGTTTACGGCGGTGCCTTCAACGCCGGCAACATCACCTACGCCGACAACGGCGGCGACAACCCCACCTTCACCTACACCGGCGGCACCCTCCCCGCCAACGGCACCATTCAGGTCCGCGTCCGCCGTATCTACAACGGCAATACAACCACCACCGGCTTCTCCTCCCTCCTGGAGTATGACAGCCGCCAGACCGAGACCTCGCCCGCCCGCGACTACTCCGCCACTGGCAACTACTCCCCCAACATAGTCTTCCAGGCCACCCTCGCCGTCACCACCACCCCCGCCTCCGTCACCGTCACCGGCCCCACCGTCGCCTACACCATCTTCGTCACCAACACCAACGCCGGCGCCGCCTACAACACCGTGCTCACCGACGTGCTCCCCGTCGGCCTCACGATCAATAAAACCCTTACCGACGCCGCCAACGCCTCCGCTCCCTACTTCAACTCCCCCGTCACCGTTGGCGGCCAGACCGGCACCTGGAACCTCGGCACCCTCGCCTCCGGCAACACCCTCGCCCTCCGCGTCGTCGCCGATGTGGGCAGCACCTGCACCATCACCATCAACCCCGCCGTCGAGCGTATCTCCGCCCAGTGGGGCTGCGAGCCCACCAACGCGCCCGCCGCCTCCCGCCCGCATCCCGCCGTCGTCCTGCCCGACGGCAAACTCCAGGCCCTCCACGACTCCACCCTCTCCCGCGCCATCCTCTGCGGTAACAGCCAGGCCGTCATCGTCGTTAAAAATACCGGCGTCACCTTCCTCGAAAACGTCTCCATCACCGAGACCATCACCGGCGGCGCCTCCCTCAGCCTCGGCAGCCCGGTCACCTATACAGTGACCAGCGGCACCGGCGTCGTCACCGGCCCCTTCACCGCCGCCCCCACCGGCCCCGCCGGCGGCCCGTATGTCTGGACGGCCACGCAGATCTCCCAGCTCGCCAGCCTCTCCCCCGTCGGAGACACGGGTCCGAACCAGATCACCATCACGCTCCCCCTTAACTCCACTGAAGACCTTGCCGCGGAGGACCCCGTGCTCACGGCCATCGCCACCGGCAGCGACCCCTGCGGCAGCAATGTCACCTCGCCCGGCTTCCCCTTCGATCTTCCCGTCGAGCGCCCCGACATCACCGTCGCCAAAACCGGCCGTAACGTCACCGCCGGTGACGTGGCCTACACCGAGACCGTTTACGCCGGTGCCGGCGACGTCATCGAGTGGCGCATCATCGTGGCCAACGACGGCACCGCCGCCACCAACGTCCGCATCTCCGACCTCCTCAGCGGGGCCGCCTCCGCCTCCGCCACCATCAGCGGCCCCGGCATCGCCGGCTCCCCCGCCTACACCAGCGGCACCGTGCTGCCCGTCTCGGATGTGCCGGCCAACAGCACCGCCACCTACCTCATCACCGAAACCCTCGGCGCCAGCTGCGTCAACGCCGCCCCCGAGTTCACCGTCATCTGGGGTTGCACACCCATCGGCAGCATCTCCACCCCCACCGACAATACCGACACGGCCAACCTCGACATGACGCCGTCCGCCATCGGCGGCACCAACTTCACCCAGTCCGTCACCTCCCTGCCCGGCGGCCGCGCCCGCGTGCGCGTCACCCTCACCAATAACGGCGGCACGCTCCACAACCCCGTCCTCACCGCCACCATCCCCGTCTACGCCCTGCACGATATCACCGGCCCCGTCACCATCGTCGATACCACCGCCGACATCACCTCCGTCTCCCGCACCGGCGGCACCGACGCCGCCCCCGTCTTCACTTTCAGCGGTCCGGGCGCACCGCACATCCTCCGCTTCGGCGAGACCATCTCGTTCGAATACCACGTCCAGCCCACCATCTTCGACCCCAACCAAGCCACCGGCAACCAGCGCTTCAACATCGAGGGCACCGGCAGCTCCCTCGATCCCGCCATTCCCGCCACCGCCAACGTCACCAATCTCCTGTCCTTCACCAACTCCTGCGGCACCGCGCTGTCTTCGACCCTGAATGCCCCGCTCCCCCTGCTGCGCCCCGACCTCGATGTCACCTCCGCTCCGGTCAATAACATCGTCGCCACCACCACCGGTGGTGCCAACTACGACTTCCAGATTAGAAACGTGGGCAGCCCCGGATCCGTCGCCAACTTCATCCGCGTCGTCGTCCGGGTCGGCAAGGGTTGGAGCTTCGCCGGCAACCCCCAGCTCACCTCCCCGGGCGGCACCGCCGTCCCCGGCCTCGCCGCTCCGGTGATCGACGCCACCGATCCCGACTTCACCCTCTACACCTACACCCTGCCCGACGGTTTTACCCTCACCCGGCCCGTCTTTGGCGACACCCCCATCCTCCGCGTCCGCCTGCCCAACGCCACCGCCTTGGACAACGGCGCCTCGCTCATCTACGAGGTCGAGCCACGCGGCGAATCCCGCGCCCATGACAATAACACTGTGCTCGGCGACTACTCCCTCGACCGTCGCGGCAGCCGCATCCTCGGCGTGGACTTGGCTTTAGACATCCTCTCCACCTCCGAGCCCGCCAGCACCGACACCCTCCCCTCCACCGCCAACGTGCTCATCGGCGAGGAGATCACCTATCGCGCCCGCGCCAAAGTCTTCGGCGCGCACGAAAACGTCACCGCGCCCATCCTGCGCATCACCCACGGCGATACCAACAACAACCCCCACCTCGGCCTCGGCTACGTCTCCCATGCCCTCACCGCCGGCAACTTGGTCACCCCGTCCTCCGTCACCACCCCCCTCGCCCCCGTCGGCACCCCCGCGTCCATCGCCGACGCCCGCGTGTCCTTTAACTGGCCCACCCTCGCCGTCGCCGACATCGCCGCCGGCCAGGCCATCTTCGAGACCGACTTCACCACGCGCGTGCTCAACCTCGCCGACAACGCAGACAACAAACCCCTCCGCAATAATCTCGCCGTCCAGCTGGTGTACCTCGGAGTCGGCTTCCGCTCCAGCTCCATCAACAACGCCGACGACGGCTTCTCCGGCGACGCGGGCTCCGACGCCCTGCATGCCCACCGCGATGTCACCGTTCGCCGGCCCGCTATCTCCATCGTCAAAACCGCCCGCAACCTCACCCGCGCCACCGCCTTCGCCCCCTCCGTTTCGGGCGAGTTTAGCGATGTGATCGAGTATCGCCTCGTCGTCACCAACACCTCCGACGCCGGCGAGCGCCCGGTGCGCGATATCCGCATTACGGATACGGTCCCCGCCAAGCTGAATCTCTCCGCCGCCAACCAGGGCGCCGACACCAACGCCGACCCCGACAACATCGAGGTGCTCAACACCTCGGGCGCCACCGGCCAGGGGGCCACTATCACCTTTAATCAGGCCAACACCGCCATCGCCACCGCCGGCCAAAACTTCGACCGCCTCGATCCCGGCCAATCCATTACCTTGCTCTACCGCGGCACGCTCATCGCCTCCGTGACGCCGTCCGAGTCGCTCCCCAACGCCGCCGCCGTCGTCGGCTTCTCCATCCCCGTGGACGGCACCGACCAGGCGATCAATCAAAGCGTCCCGCAGGGCACCGCCGTCGTCGACAACCCGCCCGCCGCCGCCACCGCCGCCCTTCGCCTCGACGCCGCCGCCGCCGCCTTTGTCGTGATCGACGAGATCCTCCAGAACAAAACCATCCAGGCCTCCTCCGTCGCCGCCTCAGTCGATCCGCTCGTCTTTATCGGCGAACAGCTTCGCTACCGCATTTCCCTCACCATCCCCCAGGGCACCGTGCCCGAGCTCATCGTCACCGATACGTTGCCCGACGGCCTCGCCCTGATCGGCACCCCCGTCGTCAGCATCGGAGCTAGCCTCGTCCCCGCCACCCCCGGCACCCTAACAGTCAACGACCAGGAACTCACCTGGGCCTTCGGTCAAATCGTCGCCGACGGCGCCGACCGCTCCATCACCATCGAATACGTCGCCCAGGTGCGTAACACCGCCGGCAACGTCGCCGGCACCGACCTCGTCAACAACGCCACCTACTCCTTCACCGGCTCTCCCATTAATCTCAACGAGATCACCGTCACCGTCGCCGAACCTGCCGTCACCGTCGTCCACCAGGTGCGCAACGTTACTCGCGACCCCCTCGGCCCCTTCGGCCCCACCGCCGACGCCGACGCCGGCGACGTCCTCGAATACCGCGTCGCCCTCACCAACCCGCCCGCCGCCGGACGCGCCCCCGCCTACGATCTCGCCTTTGCCGACACCCTAGCCGCCGGCCTCACCTACGTCGTCGGCTCCACCGTCACCGAGGTCGCCACCGGCCTCACCGGCACCCTCGTCGAACCCGACGTCGCCGGCCAGGTCCTCACCTGGGGCCGCACCCAGACCGCCCCCGCCGACCTCGATCTCGCCATCGGGGCCGACAACTTCGAGTTCCGCTACCGCGCCACGGTGGACGACACCTCCGCCCCGCTTCAGGTTTACACCAATGCCTTCGTCGCCGACTGGACATCCCTCGACGGCGACCCCGCGGGCAACCACCCCATCCTCGCCCCCGAAAACATCGCGCTCGAGGCCCCCGGCGAGGCCCTCGGCGAACGCACCGGCACCGGCGTCGCGCCCAACACCTACCGTAGTGAGCTTTCCACCACCGTCACTGCCCTCGACGCCGCCACCCTGCTCAAGACCAAGTCCGGCGACACCCTCCCCATCGACGCCCCCGCCTCCGGCTTCCGCGTCGGCGACCTCGTCACCTACACGCTCACCGTCGATCTCCAAGAAGGCACCTACGCCGGCTTTACCCTTGCCGATACTCTACCCGCCGGCCTCGCCTTCCACGAGACCGTCTCCATCACCCCCGACACCGGTGCGGACGGCTTTACCTACACCACCCCCGCCTCGCCCGCCACCGCCCCCACGCTCGGTGCCACCGGCGCGCTCGCCTGGGATTTCGGCACCCTCGTCAACACCGGCGACAACGACGATATCAACGACACCCTCGTCCTCGTTTATAGCGCCCGCGTGATCGATCCCGCCGGCGTCCCGGCCCCCGCGGCCGCCCCGGACCCCGCCACCACAGCGCTGGATAATTCCGCCACCCTGGCCTACCTCAATGGTGCCTCCGAGCCGCTAACCAAAGGCCCGTCCGTCGCGGCCATCGCGGTGGCCCAGCCTCGCGTCCTGCTCACCAAGACCCGCCTCGCCCCCGTCGCCGACAACCTCGTCATGCCCGGCGACCCCGCGACCTTCCGCCTCACCGTCACCAACGACGGCGCCGCCCCCGCCTACAACCTCGCCCTCGCCGACACCCTTCCCGCCGGCCTCCGCGCCGCCACCCCCGTCGTCGCCGCCGCCACCCTTAACGGCGTGGACATCTCCGGCACGCTGCCCGCCCCCGCCTACGACTCCGGCACCGGCCTCTGGACCCTCACCCTCGCCGACGACCAGCCCCTTCTCCCCGGCTCCCAGACCTTCGTCATCGACTACACCGTCACCGTGGACGCCGCCGCCACCAAAGGAGCCGTTCTCACCAACTCCGCCCTCGTCACCGCCTACGCCTCCAAACCTTCCGCCGACGCCGACGAGCGCCGCGTTTACGACCCCACCGCCCCCGACGCCCAGTCCCTCGTCGTCGCCATGAGCATCGACGGCTTCGTCTATCACCAACTCATCCCCAACGGCGTCAAAGACCCCGACGAAGACTGGACCAGCGGCGTCGCCGTCACCGTTAACCTCGTCACCAACGACCCCATCGCCCTCCCCGGCTTCACCCTCGCCGCCAACCAGGTCCTCCGCACCCTCGTCGTCAACCCCGGCCCCGGCGACTACACCTTCACCAACGTCCCCCCCGGCAACTTCCGTGTCATCGTCACCGACACCGCCACCGCCACCGCCCCCGTCGCGCCCGCCGACTGGACCTTTGACACCCCCGACACCGGCTCCATCACCCCCCTCGTCCTCACCAACGCCGACCTCGCCAACCAAAACCTCGGCCTCTACCGAGCCCGCGTCGTCTCCGGCCAGGTTTACTACGACCTCGCCACATACGGCGTTAAAGACGGCGGCGAAGACTGGAGCGGCGGCACCGAAGTAGTCGTCAACCTCGTCAACATCTACGACGTCCCCGTCGTCCATGAATCCATCACCGTGCCCGCCGGCGTCGGCACCTTCAGCTTCACCGACGTGCCCCCCGGCCCTTACCGCCTCGTCGTCGCCCCCGCTGGCCAGGCCACCGCCGTCACCGCCAGCGCCCCCGCCACCTTGGTCTTCGTCGAACCCGACAACGGCACACGCACCCTCACCGTCGCCCTCGCTGACCACGTTGACCAAGACTTCGGCCTCACCCCCGGACGCACCGTCAGCGGCCACGTTTACAACGACATCATCCCCAACTCCGTCCGCGACCCCGGCCTCGAAGACTGGAGCGGCGCGCCCGCCGTTTACGTCAACCTCGTGCGCGTCTCCACCAACACCGTGTGGGCCAGCCGCCTGGTCAACGCCGGCCCCGGCGACTACGAATTCACCGACGTCATCCCCGGCGAGTTCCGCCTCGTCGTGGCCAACGCCCCCGGCGACATCACCGCCGCGCCCCCCTCCTCCTGGCGCTTCCGCGCGCCCCCCGACGGCTCCCGCCTCATCAACGTCGCCGCCGCCGACATCCTTGACCAAGACTTCGGCCTCTTCCGCGGCCGCACCGTCAAAGGCCAGGTCTTCCGCGACGACGGCACCGGCGGCGGCATCCCCAACGACGGCCTCCGCAACGGCTCCGAAGCCGGCCTCGGCAACGTCACCGTGCGCCTCCTCTCCGATACCGGCACCCAGCTCGACATCACCCAGACCGACGGCGCCGGCAACTTCACCCTCCGCATCCCCGCCGAGACCCTCGCCAGCGCGACCCTCATCCTCGAAGAGCTCAACCCCGGCGGCCACCGCTCCACCGGCGCGACCCTCGGCACCCACGGCGATTCCTACGACCGCGCCACCGACCGCATAGCCTTCACCTATCCCGACGACGACGTGGACGGCCTAGCCTTCGGCGACGTGCCCGCCAACCAACTCCTCACCGACGGAGCCCAGACCGTGCTCCCCGGTGCCACCGCCACCTACCGCCACACCTACATCGCTGGCACCGGAGGCACCGTCGTCTTCACCCTTGATCCCTCTGCCGTCCCCGCCGACGTGCCCTGGTCGCACGTCCTCCACCGTGACAACGACTGCGACGGCGAAGTCGGCGCCGGAGATCCGGTTCTGCTCGGCGCGCCCATCACCGTGACCGCCGGCCAGGAAGTGTGTCTCCTCCTCCTCACCCACGCCCCCGGCGGCGCGCCCCACGGAGCCGTGGCCACCGCCCGCCTCGTCGCCACCTTCACCTACGACAACGCCGACCCCGACCTCGACGATGACGAACTCATCCGCCAGGATGTGACGACAGTCGGTGCCACCGCCTCCGCCGGCCTGGAGCTGACCAAAGCCGTGGATAAAACCGCAGCCCGCCCTGGAGAAGAGATCACCTATACAATCACCTATACAAACGTCGGAGCCGAGGCCCTGCGCGAACTCTTCATCTACGACACGACGCCTGCTTATACAGTCTTCGTGAGTGCCTCCTACGGCCTCACCCCCGCATCGTTGACCGGTGAACCCATTGATGCTCCCGCGCCAGACGCCACCGGCGCGATCCGCTGGGAGTTCACCGGCGAGTTGGAGCCCGGCGGCACTGGCACGGTAATCTTCACCATCCGCGTCCGCCAGTAAAGTGCGGCGGCTATTCGCCGCATGGGGTAGGGCGTGACCGCTGGGCGCGCCGCTCCGGAACGTAGGGCTTCGCTCGCGAAGCCCGTTCCGCCCCTTGGATTGCGTCAGCTGATCGACGTGGCACGGGCATCTTGCCCGTGAGGATCGATCCGCTTTCCTGGAGGGACGACCTCCGTGTCGTCCGCCCGTTCTACCCTGAAGCCCCCCGCTCCGGTTCTACCAGCCGCACTTTGGCGCGCCCCGACAAGCCTGGGTTACCTGCTTTATCAGCTCTACTATTAATCGTCGCGAAAGTTTTGGCATGTAGCCCGCT
>CAZOGV010000063.1:0-14283 GCA_964579225.1 uncultured Akkermansia sp.
GGTGGCACCGACGTTGATGACGGCGACGCCGCCGGCGAGCTTGGCGAGGCGCTCTTGGAGCTTCTCCTTGTCGTAGTCGCTGGTGGTCTCGTCGATCTGGCGGCGGATTTGCTTCACGCGGCCCTGGATGTCGGAGCCCTTGCCGGCGCCTTCGATGATCGTGGTGTTTTCCTTGTCCACGATGATGCGCTTGGCGCGGCCGAGGTCGGCCACGGTGACGTTCTCGAGCTTGATGCCGAGGTCTTCGGAGAGCAGACGACCGCCGGTGAGGACGGCGATGTCTTCGAGGATGGCCTTGCGGCGATCGCCAAAGCCGGGGGCCTTGACGGCGCACACGTTGAGCGTGCCGCGGATCTTGTTGACGACGAGCGCGGCGAGGGCTTCGCCCTCGACCTCTTCGGCGATGATGAGGAGGGGCTTGCCGGTCTTGGCGGCGGCCTGGAGGATGGGAAGGAACTCCTGGAGGTTGGAGATCTTCTTCTCGTGAATGAGGATGTAGGCGTCCTCGAGGATGGCTTCCTGGCTCTCCTGGTTGGTGGAGAAGTAGGCGGAGAGGTAGCCCTTGTCGAACTGCATGCCTTCGACGACGTCGAGGGTGGTCTCGATGGACTTGTTCTCTTCGACGGTGATGGTGCCGTCCTTGCCGACCTTGTCCATGGCCTCGGCGATGATGTCGCCGATGGTGGTGTCCCAGTTGGCGGAGACGGTGGCGACCTGGCGGATCTCCTCGGTGTCGTTCACCTTCTTGGAGATGCGGGCGAGCTCGACCACGGCGGCCTCGACGGCCTTGTCGATGCCGCGCTTGAGGTAGATCGGGTTGGCGCCGGCGGTGACGTGCTTGAGGCCTTCCTTATAGACGGCCTCGGCGAGCACGGTGGCGGTGGTGGTGCCGTCGCCGGCGGCGTCGTTGGTCTTGGAGGCGACTTCCTTCACCAGCTGGGCGCCGATGTTTTCGTAGGGATCGGAGAGCTCGATCTCATTGGCGACGGTGACGCCGTCCTTGGTGACGGCGGGGGAGCCGAATTTCTTGTCGATGACGACGTTGCGGCCCTTGGGACCGAGGGTGACCTTGACGGCCTTGGCGAGGAGCTCGACGCCCCGGAGGATCTTGTGGCGGGCGGATTCGTCGAAGAGGAGTTGTTTAGCGGCCATAGTAGTAGTTTGGGATTTAGAGTTTTAGAATTTAGGATTTCCGAATCTTTGGGATTTGGACCGTTGGGATTTGGGATTTCGTAACGCTCCGCGTTACGCAATGACGCCGAGGATGTCGTCTTCGCGGACGAGGGTGAACTTCTCGCCGTCGAGCTTCACTTCGGTGCCGCCGTATTTGGAGATGAGAACCTTGTCGCCGACCTTCACCTCGAAGGTGGAGAGCTTGCCGTTCTCGTCCTTCTTGCCGGTGCCAAGGGCGATGACTTCGGCCTCCTGCGGCTTCTCCTTGGCGGAGTCGGGAATGATGATGCCGCCGCGGACCTGTTCTTTTTCCTCGATGTGCTTCACGAGAACGCGATCACCGATGGGCTTGATTTTGACTTTGGCCATGTTGCTTGGGTTTTTGTTTTTAACTTACGGGAGTTGGATTGTATCCGTTATTTGGTTACAGCTCGCCCGGCGGTGCCGGGCGAAAGGGTTTTGAGGTAGGGACGAGCCGCCGGGCCGTCCGCAGAACGGCGGGCCCGGCGGTCCCGCCCTACCACGGAAGAGGGCTTACTTCTTGTCCTCGTCCACGACCTCGAAGTCGGCGTCCACGACGTCCGCCTTCTTTTCGGTCTTCTTCTTGGGCTCGTCGGAGCCGCTCTCGGCCCCGGCGGGACCGGCCTCGCCGCCGGGGGCGGCGCCGGCGGCCTGCGCGGCCTGGTAGAGCTCGGCGCCGATCTTCTGGAGGTTCTCGAGGGAGGCCTTCATCTTTTCGAGTTCGCCGGTCTCGAGGTCCTTCTTCGCGTCGGCGAGGGCGGTCTCGAACTTGGATTTGATCTCGGCGGGAATCTTGTCGCCCGAGTCCTTGAGGGTCTTTTCGAGGCCGTAGATGGTGGAATCGAGCGAGTTTTTGACCTCGACCTCTTCCTTGCGTTTCGCGTCGGCCTCGGCGTTTAGCTCGGCCTCGCGGGTCATCTTCTCGACCTCTTCCTTGGAGAGGCCGGAGGAGCCCTCGATCTTGATCTTGTGCTCCTTGCCCGTGCCCTGGTCCTTGGCGGAGACGTGGAGGATGCCGTTGGCGTCGATGTCGAAGGTGACCTCGATCTGCGGGGTGCCGCGGGGCGCGGGGGCGATACCGTCGAGCTTGAAATTGCCGAGCTTCTTGTTGTCGCGGCTCATGGGGCGCTCGCCTTGGAGGACGACGATTTCGACGCCGGGCTGGTTGTCCGAGTAGGTGGAGAAAATCTGCGACTTTTTGGTCGGGATGGTGGTGTTGCGATTGATCATCGCAGTGGACACGCCGCCGGCGGTCTCGATGCCGAGGGTGAGCGGGGTGACGTCGAGGAGGAGGACGTCCTTCACGTCGCCCTTGAGCACGCCGCCCTGAATGGCCGCGCCGATGGCGACGACCTCGTCGGGGTTGACGCCTTGGTGGGCGGCCTTGCCGGCGAGCTTGTTGGCGATCTCGACGACCTTGGGCATGCGGGTCATGCCGCCGACGAGAACGAGTTCGTCGATGCTGGCGGAGGTCAGATCGGCGTCCTTGAGACAGTTCTTGAAGGGCGCGATGGTGCGCTCGAAGAGGGAGTCGCAGATCTGCTCCATCTTGGCGCGGGAGAGGGAGAGGTTGAGATGCTTCGGGCCGGAGGCGTCGGCGGTGATGAAGGGCAGGTTGATGTCGTAGCTCTGCGCGGAGGAGAGGGCGATTTTGGCCTTCTCGGCCTCTTCCTTGAGGCGCTGGAGGGCCATCGGGTCCTTGCGGAGGTCGATCTGGTTCTCAGCCTTGAAGGAATCGACGAGCCAGTTGATGAGGGCCTCGTCCCAGTTGTCGCCGCCGAGGTGGGTGTCGCCGTTGGTCGCTTTGACTTCGAAGACGCCGTCGCCGATTTCGAGCACGGAGACGTCGAAGGTGCCGCCGCCGAGGTCGAACACGGCGATCTTCTCGTCCTTCTTCTTGTCGAGACCGTAGGCGAGCGAGGCGGCGGTGGGCTCGTTGATGATGCGCTTCACGTCGAGACCGGCGATCTTGCCGGCGTCCTTGGTCGCCTGACGCTGGGCGTCGTTGAAGTAGGCGGGGACGGTGATGACGGCGTCGGTGATCTTGGTGCCGAGATAGGCCTCAGCGTCGGCCTTCAGCTTGCCGAGCACGAAGGCGGCGATCTGCTGGGGCGCGAACTGCTCGGTTTTATCGCCGACCTGGACCTCGATGTAGGCGTCGCCGTTTTTACCGGCGGTGACTTTGTAAGGGAGATTCTTCGCCTCTTCGTTCACCTCGGTGAACTTGCGGCCGATGAGGCGCTTGGCGGAGAAGATGGTGTTCTTGGGGTTCGTGACGGCCTGACGCTTGGCAGCTTGGCCGACGACGCGCTCACCGGATTTGGTGAAAGCGACGATGGAGGGCGTGGTGCGCGCGCCTTCCGCATTGGGAATGACGACGGGCTCGCCGCCTTCCATGACGGACATGCAGGAGTTGGTCGTGCCGAGATCGATACCGAGGATGTAGTGGGCCATGATGTTAAAACCGTTAGCAAGCGGTGTGCGCATTGGCCCAATAACGCAGTATTCCATTATTAATCAGTAATTTAAAATACATACGCACCACCCAACGGCGGCCGTCGGCAAAGAACTTATGCGCCGCCCTGTCTCACCTCGGCCGGTCATGGCGCATCTGGAAGTGAGACATGGCACAATGTTGCGCCATGCAGCCGCCGGGATTGCGGGTGGTGTGAAGCATGCTAAGATTCACGGCATGGACGTTGAAATCACGATTCCGGAGGAGGTGGCGGTGATGACTTTGCCCGGCCTGACTTTTTTCCCGCAGGCCTTGCTGCCGCTCCACATCTTCGAGCCGCGTTACCGCAAGATGCTGCGCGACTCGCTCGACACGCACCGGCTCTTCGCCGTGGCGGGTCTCGACGTGAAACGTATGGGCAGCGCCTTCGAGCCGCCCTACCGCATCGCGACCGTGGGCGTGGTGCGCGCCTGTCAGGGGCGCGACGACGGCACGTCCAATCTGCTTTTGCAGGGCCTGACCCGCGTCGAGTTTACCGAGATCGTTGGCGAAGAGCCCTACCGCCGCATGAAGATTCGCGCCCTCGCCAGCGAGCCGGGGGCACCGGAGGAGGACAACGAGCGCCTGCGCGCACAGTTGTCGCGCCTACTCAGCACGCGCCTGCGTCTGAGCGGCGAGGGTTCGGCGGAAATCACCAAATTCCTGCGCGGCATCGACGACCCTGAAACGTTTGTCGATCTCGCGGCCTTTAATCTCTGCGGCGACGCCCGCCTAAAGCAGCGCCTGCTCGAAACCCTCAGCGTGAACGAACGCCTCGCCATGCTCAACGCGTGGGCCCGCCGCGAAGTAGACGAGATCCGCCTGCGCAAAAAACTCCAGGGCGGCCTCGCCGACGAAGACGTCGCGAACAACTGAGCGCCCCAAGGAGCGGCGACACTCCTGTCGCCGAGGTTCCGCGATTTCGCGGAACACCTTCGGGACGCCTCGAACCCGGCGACAAGAGTGTCGCCGCTCCTTGGCTCAGCACAGATTCACCGGGTCCACGTCGAGCACCTGGATCATGTCGTCCGGCCAGAGAAACGCCGCGCGCAGGCGGCTGATTTCGCAGACGATGCCGGTCACCGGTCCGTTGCAGAAATACCAGAGCTGCCAGCGATACTCGTCCTGAATTTTTTCGATGGGCGCGGCGGCCGGCCCCATCAGCGCGACCCGCTCGCCGAGCGCTTCCTCGACGCGTTTTTTCCACTGCTCGGCGAAGAAACGCAGCTTCTCCGGATTCGGCCCGCGGAAGAGATGGTGCAACAAATGCCGCGCCGGCGGGTAACCGAAATCCTTGCGCACCTTCATCTCGGTCTGCGCGAAACCGACGAAGTCCGCGTGGCGCGAAAACTGGATCGCCCCCGCTTCGGGAGTGAAGGTCTGCACCACCACTTCGCCCGCGCGATCCCCGCGCCCGGATCGCCCGGCCACCTGCACGAGCAGCTGAAACGTGCGCTCCGTCGCGCGGAAATCCGGCACATGCATCGAGAGGTCGGCGTCAACCAGACCGACCAGCGTGACGTTGGGGAAATCCAGCCCCTTCGCGATCATCTGCGTGCCGATCAGAATGTCGATGCGCCCGGCCCGGAAGGTGGACAACACCTCGCGGAACTTGTTTTTCTTCGACATCGTATCCGTATCGATTCTTTCGATACGCGCCTTCGGTAGCAGGCGTCGCACCGCCTCCTCCACGCGCTGCGTGCCGGTGCCGCGCCACTTGATCTCCGGCGAGGCGCAACTCGGGCAACGCGCGGGCGCGCCGCGCTGGTGGCCGCACATGTGGCAGCGCAGTGTCTCGTCCGTGCGGTGGTAGGTCATGCTCACGCTGCAATGCGGACACTCCTCCACGTGACCGCACTTGCGACACTGCATCGCCGACGAGTAGCCGCGGCGGTTAATGAATAAAATCGTCTGCTCCTTCTTGCCCAGCCGCTCGTGCATCGCGTCGAGCAGACGGCGCGAGAGCGTGACCGCGCCGCGCGAACGCATCGCCTCCACGCGCATGTCCACGATGTCGATGAAAGGCAGCTTCCGGTCGTCGATGCGCTGCTTTAGCGTGATGAGGCCGTATTTGCCCGCGCTGGCGTTGGCCCAGGTTTCGAGCGAGGGCGTGGCGGACCCGAGCAGACAAAGCGCGCCGGCCAGCTTGGCGCGATAGATGGCGGTATCGCGCCCGTGGTAGCGCGGCGTCTCGTCCTGTTTGTAGGCGGGCTCATGCTCCTCATCCACGACGATGAGCCGCAGGTTCTGCACCGGCGCGAAAATCGCCGAGCGCGCGCCCACCACCACGCGCGCCTCGCCGGTCGCAAGCGCCAGCCAGCCGTCGAGCCGCTCGCCCTCGCTCAGCAAACTATGCCAGACCACGACGCGATGATCGGGCGCGATGGCCTCCAGCCGCGAACGCAGCCGCGCCACGGTCTGTGGCGTGAGCGCTACCTCGGGCACGAGAAACGCCACGCCGCCGCCCGCCTCCAACGCCTCCTGAATAGCGCGCAGATAAACCTCGGTCTTGCCCGAGCCCGTGACGCCGAAGAGCAGTTGCACGCCGAATTTGTTTTGCGCCAGCTCGGCGCCGAGCGTGTCCACCGCCGTCTGCTGCTCCTCGTTCAAGCGATGCGGTTGCGCGGCCACGTGCTCGCCCGCCGCATGGTCGTCGGCGTAGGCGATGCGTTCCACGCGTTGCGCGATCTCACGCACGAAACCGCGCGTGACGAGGCCGCTTACCGCCGCGGCCGACACCGCGAGACGTTCCAACGCGAGGGACTTTTTCACCGGGCGCGGCTGGCTGCGGAGGAACTCGTAGAGCTTGGCCTGCGCCGGTGCGCGCTTCGCCAGCGCGGCGGTTTCGTCGGGCGTGAGCACGCGCGCCACCGCGAGGAGTTTTTCCTGTTTGAGCGCGGCGGCCTTGCGCACCGCGCCGGGCAACATCGTCTCGATGATGCCGTCGAGCGGCGCGGCGTAGTAGGCGCTCATCCACTTCGCGAGGCGCAGCAGATCATCGGGCAACGCGGGAAACGGATACACGACGCCCGCGAGCGGCTTGCAGCGCGCCACCGGAAAATCCTTCGGCTCCGAAAACTCCGCCACGATGCCAAGGTGAAAGCGATTCACGATCGGGATGCGCACCAGCGACCCCACCTGCACCTGGTCGCGCAGCGTAGCCGGCACCTGGTAGTGCAGGAGCTTGTCGAAACCCGCGAGAGGATGAACACCGACGGTCATAAAGCGCGCGACCTTGAACGCGGTCCGCACGACCGCAACGCCAAGGAGTCGGCATTCCGCCGCATCCCTCCCCGCCCGGCCGCTCCCCGCCCGGCTTCGCCATGCCCGCACTCCGCCACCCGCGCCGCCGCGCCGAAATGGCGCACCCGCCGCTTGACCCCCTCGCCTCCTCGCTGCCTCACTCTTCGCCATGTTGCCCAGCGTATTGATCGTCGATGACGAGAAGCACACCCGCGAGGGCCTGCGTCAGGCCTTGGAGGACGACTACGACATCTCCGTCGCCGCCAACGCCGACGAGGCCTTCAACCTCCTCGAATCCGAATCCTTCGACGCCATCCTCACCGACCTGCGCATGCCGGGAAAATCCGGCCTCAAGATCATCGACAAGGCCCTCGCCCTGCCCAACCGCCCCGCCGTCATCATGATGACCGCCTACGGCAACGTCGAAACCGCCGTCGAAGCCATGAAGCGCGGCGCGGTCGATTTCCTCACCAAGCCGGTCAACCTCGAGCGCCTCGAAGTCCTCCTCCAGCGCGCGCTCAAAACCAAAACCCTCGAAGTCGAGGTCCGCCAACTCCACGAGCGTCTCGACGAGAAATTCAGCTTCGGAGGCATCATCGGCAACTCCGCGCCGTTGCACGATCTCATCGAAAAAGTCCGCCTCGTCGCGCCCGCCAAAGCCACCATCCTCGTCGAGGGCGAGAGCGGCACCGGCAAGGAGCTCATCGCCCAGGCCCTCCACCAGGCCGGCTCCCGCGCCCGCGGCCCCTTCATCGCCGTGCATTGCGCCGCGCTCTCGGAGAACCTGCTCGAAAGCGAGCTCTTCGGCCACGAGCGCGGCGCCTTCACCGGCGCGACCGAGCGCCGCATCGGCCGCTTCGAATCCGCCGACGGCGGCACCCTCTTCCTCGACGAGATCGGCGAGATTTCCCAAAGCACGCAGGTGAAACTTCTGCGCTTCCTCGAAGCCCGCACCATCGAGCGCGTCGGCGGCACCAAACCCATCCAGCTCGACGTCCGCCTCGTCGCCGCCACCAACCGCAACCTCGAGCGCATGGTCACCGAGGGAAAATTCCGCGAGGACCTGTTCTTTCGCCTAAACGTCGTGCGCCTGCTCATGCCGCCGCTGCGCGAGCGCTCCGACGACATCCCGCTTCTCCTCGCGCACTACCTCAAATACTTCGCGCGCGAAAACGGCACGCCGCCGCCCAACCTCGAAGCCGGCGCGCTCCGCACTCTCTGCGCCTACCGCTGGCCGGGAAACATCCGCGAGCTGCGCAACTTTTGCGAAAACGCCGTCGTCATGCACCGCGGCGGCAAGCTCACCGAATACGACCTCGACCCGCGCTACCGCGGCGTCGCCCCCGCGCCGTTCTCCGTAGGCTTGAACGTGAGTCCAAGTCCCGGCCCCCTGCCCGGCGACGGCGGCGTCCTCGCCCTGCCCGGCCCCGCCGGCCCCTACACCTCCCTCTCGGTCGAGGAAAACGAAAAGCGCCTCCTTCGCGAAGCCCTGCTCAAGGCCCGGGGCAACCGCACCAAGGCCGCCGAGCTCATGGGCGTAAGCAGACGCACCCTGCATCGCAAACTCGCACAGTGGCCCGAACTCGACACCGTGGACTGAGCCGTTCGCTCCCTTATCGCGTTTCTCCCTCCCTTTTCCCGCCCCATGAAATTCCGCCCCCTGCTATCTTCGTTCGCCCTGCTTCTCGGTGCCACGCTCGCCTCGGCCGAGCCCATCCGCGTCGTCGGCTCCGACCTGCTCGCCGACACCATCGGCGCGGAGTTCGTCCGCTTCGCCAAGGCCAACGAACTCGAAATCGCCCCCACCCTGCGCGGTAGCCGGGTCGGCCTTGAGGCCCTCGAAAACGGCACCGCCGACTTCGGCCTGCTCATCTTCGGCCCAGACGATCCGCGCCCCGGCCCCGACTTCACTGTCATCCCCGTCGGCTACCTGACCGCCGTCGTAGTGGCCCCCGCCTCCGTATCCATTTCACAAATACACTACGGCCAGCTCGCCGGCGTCTTCGGCGCCAACGAGACGCGCAGTTTCAGCCGCTGGGGCGATCTCGGCGCCACCGGCGCCTGGTCCTCGCGCAGCATCACCGCCATGTCCGCGAGCCGCGCCGGCCTCTCCCTCGATATCTTTCGCTACCAGGTCATGTCCACGCCGGAGTTAAAGAACACCGTCGCCCAATTCGACGACCTCGACCGCCTCTACGAACGCCTAGGCAGCTCCGAAGGCGGCATCGCCATCGCGGCCATCCCCCCGACCGGCAACCCCAACGTGAAGGTCCTGCTCGTCGCCAAGGGCGAGCGCGAGGTCGCCTACGGCCCCACCCCGGAAAACCTCCACTCGGGCGATTACCCGCTGCGCCTGCCCCTCCACCTCGTGTTCCGCAAAGGCGAGGCCACCCGCCTCAACTTCGTGCTGCGCCACCTGCTCTCCGACGAAACCGCTCCCGTGCTCCGCCAGGCCGGAGTCATCCCCCTGCCGATTCAGGCGCGCAACCAGCTCGTGTTCGATTTGGAAAACCGATGAAGAAAGTTTCTACGAAATCAAAAAACCTATTGACCATAGCGGACCGCGCTCTTTTCTCCCCCTCTCTCACGCAGGCGTAGCTCAGTTGGTAGAGCACCACCTTGCCAAGGTGGACGTCGAGAGTTCGAGTCTCTTCGCCTGCTCCATTTTGAAAAAGCCCCGTAGCTCATAAAGCTACGGGGTTTTTGTTTTAAAAAATCCGCCCGTGAACCGCGCAGGCGGATACGCAACCGAGAAAGACTCGCGGGCGGCTCGCCTACTCCACAAGCACTTCATGCACGCAATCCGGCCCGTGCTCGTGCTCGTGATCGTGGCCGTGCCCATGCGCGGAGTGGTCGTGCTTCATAAACATCATCACCAATCCCAGCAGTATAAAAACCACCGCCAGCAACCCGGCCTCGTAGCGCTCGAACCTCTTGAAATCCACCCGCTGCAAGCCGCGCAGCGCCAGCCAGGTGAACAGCGTCATGCCGCCCAACGTGCCCGCCGCGAGAATGCCGCTCAGGACAAAAAATCCCGTCCACCCAAACTCCACGCCCGCCAGATACACCGACAAAAACGCCTCGCAGGGCGAAAGCGTGAGCATGACGAGCAACCCGGTTATTGCCGCCCAGTCGCCGGTCTTTTTCTCCACCAGCGGACTCTCCCGCAACTCGTGCTCCATGTGGCTCTCGTCCTTCTCGAGTCCGCAGGCCTCCGTCGCGTTATGCTGCCCGCCCGGCAGATGATGATGGCGCACGCCGGCGCCTCGCAGTTGTTGAATCGCGAAATAAGCGCCCACCGCGATCAGCAAGCCGCCCGCGATCCACTTGAACAAGTCGCCGAAGTGCTCGCCCAACGCAAAACCCAGCAGCGCGACGATCAAACCCAGCAACGAGGTAAGCAGCACGTGCCCAAAACCCGCCGCGAGCGCCACGCTCATCGTCTTGCGATCACGCCAACCGCGCGCGCGCGCCACCAACACGAAAGGCAACCAGTGCGTGGGAATCGCCGCGTGGAAAAACGCCACGGTGAAACCGGTGGCGGCCAGGGTCGCGAGGATGCTTGTATTCATGCGTGGGTGGAATTCGCCCGCCGGGAAAAGGAGGCAAACGGTCATCCATCGCGTTTGCCATCCCGGCTGTCGAGCCTTGCACGATAGCAAAATCGTCAAGCCCCCCCCGCACCGCACCGCTTGTCGCGAATCGCGCAAAACTCGTTCTCGTTCTCGCGTCCATTCTCGTTCTCCCTGCTCGTTTTCCGCCCATGTCCGCCACCGCCCCCGATCTCGCCGCCGTCAAAGCCTACCTGCTCGACCTGCAAGAACGCATCTGCGCCGCCCTCGCCGCCGAGGACGGACGCGAGTCGTTCAAAACCGACGAATGGTCCCGCGCCGAAACCGAAAAGCCCGGCCTGGGCGGCGGCGGCCGCACCCGCATCCTCACCGAGGGCGCGGTCTTCGAAAAAGCCGGCGTGGGTTTTTCGCACGTCACCGGCGCGACCCTTCCCCCCAGCGCCACCGCCCACCGCCCCGAGCTCGCCGGCCAGCCCTGGATCGCCATGGGCGTCTCGCTCGTCATCCATCCGCGCAACCCCCGTGTGCCCATCAGCCACGCCAACGTGCGCTTTTTCTCCACCACCCCGACCGACGGCTCCGCGCCCGTCTGGTGGTTCGGCGGCGGCTTCGATCTCACTCCCTGTTACGGCTACGAGGAGGATTGCGTCCACTGGCACACCGTCGCCCGCGACGCCCTCGCCCCCTTCGGACCCGACTACTACCCGAAGTGGAAAAAATGGTGCGACGACTACTTCTTCCTCAAGCACCGCGGCGAACCCCGCGGCATCGGCGGTCTCTTTTTCGACGACCTCAACGCGCCCGATTTCGCCACCGCCTTCGCCCTGCTCCGCGCCGTGGGCGACGCCTACCTGCCCGCCTACGTCCCCATCGTCGCCCGCCGCAAAAACACCCCGACCACCGACGCCGAACGCGACTGGCAACTGTATCGACGCGGCCGATACGTCGAGTTCAACCTCGTCTGGGATCGCGGCACCCTCTTCGGCCTGCAAAGCGGCGGCCGCACCGAAAGCATCCTCATGAGCCTCCCGCCCCTCGTCCGCTGGGACTACGGCCGCACCCCCGCCGAAGGCACCGAAGAACACCGCCTCCACACCGATTTCCTCCGCCCCCGCGACTGGGCCGCCCCCACCTGACCCATTTAGGATTTAGTCCCTTAGGATTTAGGATTTTTCTGCCACATATGACTTCCCGCGACCGTTTCCTCGCCGCCCTCGCCTGCCAGCCGCTCGACCGCCCGCCCCTCTGGGTCATGCGCCAGGCCGGCCGCTACCTGCCCGAATACCGCGCCCTCAAGGCCAAGTCGTCCTTCCTTGAAATGGTGAAGACGCCCGCGCTCGCCACCGAGGTCACCCTCCAGCCGCTCAAGCGCTTCCCCGGCCTCGACGCCGCCATTCTCTTCTCCGATATCCTCGTCATCCCCGAAGCGCTCGGCCAGCCCTACGCCTTCCGCGACACCGGCGGCATCCAGATGGCCTACCGCCTCGAAACCCGCGCGCAGATCGACGCCCTCGCTCCCGCCCACGCCGTGCCCGAACGCCTCGCCTACGTCGGCGACGCCCTGCGCCTGCTCAAAAAGGAGGTCGCCACCACCGGCCACACCCTCCTCGGCTTCGGCGGCTCCCCCTGGACTCTCGCCACCTACATGCTCGAGGGCGGCTCGTCCGACGATTTCGCCCGCGCCAAGCTCCTCTTCTACACCGACCGCCCCGCCTTCGACGCCCTGCTCGAAAAACTCTCCGCCGCGCTCGTATCCTATTTTCAACTACAAATCGACGCCGGCGCCGACGCCATCCAGATCTTCGATTCCTGGGGCGGCATCCTCGCCGGCCCCGACTACGAGGCCGCCTCCTTGCGCTGGATACGCCGCATCGTCGCCGCCTTGCCCGCCGGCTTCCCCGTCATCCTCTACGCCAAGGGCACCGCGCCCCACCTCGCCGCCCAGGCCGGCTCCGGCGTGCGCGCCATTAGCGTGGACTGGAGCGCCGACCTCGCCGCCGTGCGCGCCTCCCTGCCCGCCAACATCGCCCTCCAGGGCAACCTCGACCCCGTGCTCATGACCACCACGCCCGACATCGTGCGCGCCCAGGCCACGCGCCTGCTCGAGTCCCTGCGCGGCAAAACCGGCCACATTTTCAACCTCGGCCACGGCATCACCCCCGACGCCAAGATCGAGTGCATGCAAACACTCGTGGATACCGTCACCGCCTTCCGCTGAATCGCGTTGCCGGCGGCATAAATCGCAAAATACGCCGCGCCCGCCGCTCGCGCTCGTGCCAAGCTACCACCCCGTGGGCAACCCTCCCTCACCGCTCCCCATCGCCATCCTCGGCGCCGGCCTCACCGGCCTGAGCGCCGCCCGCCATCTTGCGCGCGCCGGCCGCGCCGTCGTCGTGTTCGAGGCCGGACCCTCCGTCGGCGGCGTCATCCGCAGTGAACGCCACCCAGACGGCTGGCTGGTCGAGGCCGGCCCCAACTCCCTCCAGGAAACCCCCGCCGTCGCCGCGCTCATCCGCGAACTCGGTCTCGATCCCCATCGACACGCCGCCGCACCCGAGGCGAAAAACCGCTACATTTTTCGCCGCGGCCAACTCCTCCCGCTCCCGCTCTCACCGCCCGCTTTTTTCAAGAGCGGCGTCTTCTCCCTGAGCACCAAATACCGCGTCGCCCGCGAGTATTTCCGTTCGCGTTATCCGGAGCGCGAGACCGACCTGCCGCTCGCCGATTTTTTCCGCGAACACTTCGGCCCCGAGCTGCTCGACTACGCCTTGGATCCCTTTGTCTCCGGCATCTACGCCGGCGATCCGAAGCGCCTCTCCGCCCGCCACGCCTTTCCCTCCCTCTGGCGCGCCGAGCAGCAGCACGGCTCGCTCGTCAAAGCCCAGATCGTCGCCGCCCGCGCCAAAAAACAACGCGGCGAATCCTCCGCCCCGCCGCCCATCGTCACCTTCGACGACGGCCTCGCCGTCCTCCCCCGCACTCTCGCCGCCGCGCTCCCGCCCGACACCGTGCGCCTCGGCACGCCCGTTACCCGCCTGCAAATCATCCCCGGCGAAGGCTGGAAACTCGACGCCGCCCCCGGCGAACGCTTCTCCCACGTCCTCGTCGCCCTGCCCGCCCCCGCCGTCGCCCGCCTCGACATCAGTCCGCCCGGCCTCGCCACCTCGCTCGACTCGCTCGCGCGCATCGAACACCCGCCCGTCACCTCGATTTTCCTCGGCTACCGCCGCGCCGACATCGCCCACCCGCTCGACGGCTTCGGCGTGCTCCTGCCCTCGGTCGAAAAACGCGACGTCCTCGGCGTCTTGTTCAACTCCACTCTCTTCCCCGGCCGCGCCCCCGCCGGCCACGTCGCCCTCACCGTGCTGCTCGGCGGCATGCGCCGCCCCGAACTCGCCGCCCTGCCCCTCGAAGCCCAGATGCCCATCGTGCGACGCGAACTCGCCGCCCTCCTCGGCGCGCGCGGCGAACCGGTTTTCATCCGCCGCGCCTTTTGGTCGCACGCCATCCCCCAATACCAGATCGGCCACGATTCGCACCGTGACGCCATGGCCGCCGCCGAGCAACGCAACCCCGGCCTGCACATCGGCGGCCCCCTGCGCGACGGCATCGGCCTACCCGCCTGCCTCGCCGCCGGCGAACGCCTCGCCCACGCCGCGCTCGCAAGGTAGGGCGTGACCGCCGGGCGCGCCGCGGCTCGTCAGGCCGGACGCGCCGCGTCCTTCCTCATTTTCCGACACTTTACCTGTCTCCCTTGACTCCCCCCCTCCCCCCCCTCTC